>DWUX01000142.1 GCA_019120545.1 Candidatus Blautia stercoripullorum
ATCGGAACAGTTGCCGGAGACCTTCATGATATCGGAAAGAACCTGGTTGCTATGATGATCGAAAGCGCCGGCTTTGAAGTGATCGACTTAGGCGTTGATGTTTCTATCCAGAAGTTCATCGACGCAGTTAACGCAAACCCAGACGTTAAGATCGTTGGATGCTCCGCCCTTCTTACAACTACAATGCCTGCACTGAAAGATACAGTTGCTGCATTAAATGAAGCCCCATTCCGTAAGGATATCAAGATCATGGTTGGCGGCGCTCCTATTACTCAGGAATTTGCTGATGAGATCGGTGCAGACGCTTATACTCCAGATGCTGCATCTGCTGCACAGAAAGCAAAAGAACTGGCAGCATAAGCAATGAATTTATAAAGTAGCATGTGCACAGGACTGCTGTATGAACCTTCTGTACGGTTTCATACGGCAGTCCTTTTTGGTATAATGTAAAAAAGTATGATAAAGGGGGATTCCTATGCCGCACAAATACAAACTTACTTTTCTTCAAGAAAATACTTCCATAGAAGCTCCGGAGGGCGGCACCCTTATGGAAGCGCTGAAAGAAGCCGGGATCTTTCTGGACGCTCCCTGCGGGGGCCGGGGCACCTGCGGAAAATGTCTGGTAAAAATTTCGGAAAACGGTTCAGACTGGGCTGAAGTAAAAGCCTGCCAGACAAAAATAAAGAAAGAACTTCTGGTGGACACAGAAAACAGTCCCAAAAGCCATCGGATCCTGACTTCCTCCAGTATCCGGAGGGTGCCTTTTCATCCTTCTTTTTCCAAGGTTCCGGACAAAGAACATTATTATATGGCAGCCTTTGACATCGGCACCACCACCATTGCAGCCTATCTTCTGGACGGCCGGACAGGAAAAGAACTCTGTACTGCCAGCAGTCTCAATCCCCAGGCAGCCTATGGGGCTGACGTGATCTCCAGAGCCAACTATGTGCTGGAGCACGGGCACCAAGAGCTGGCAGACTGTATCCACAGCGCCGCTGATAAGCTTATCGGCCAGCTTGCCGAAACAGCGAAGATCCAAAGAGAAGACATTTATCTCCTATGCTTTGTTGGAAACACCTGTATGCACCATATTTTCTTCCAGTATCCCATGGAATCTCTGGTAAGGGCTCCTTACGAACCTTCCCAGAAGGGACTGCTCCGGGAAAAAGCCTCTGATTTCGATATTCATATCCATCCGGAGGGAGAGCTGATCTTCCTTCCGGTCATTGCCGGTTTTGTAGGAGCCGATACCATGGGCTGTATCCTTTCTCTCCGGCCGGATCTTCAAGAAGAGATTTCTCTTATGCTGGATATCGGTACCAACGGCGAACTGGTCCTTGGAAACAAAGACAGGCTGGTTTGCTGTTCCACTGCTGCCGGACCAGCTTTCGAAGGAGCGAAGATCCACTGCGGAATGAGAGGGGCGCAGGGGGCCATAGATCATATGACTTATGATTCCTCTGGTTTTCACTTTACTGTGATCGGCCAGGACTTTCCCAAAGGAATCTGCGGTTCCGGTCTCATTGACACCATTGCCTGTCTGCGCCGTGCAGGGCTCATCGACGAATCCGGACGGCTCCTGACCCAAGAAGAAGCCGCAGAACTGGATCCCGCTTTTGCTTCCCACATGACAGAGTGGAATCATATGCCTGCTTTTCTCTATGACCCTGCTTATCCAGAGGTATTCCTGACTCAGAAGGACGTCCGGGAAGTACAGCTTGCAAAGGGCGCCATCGCAGCGGGGATCCTTCTCCTGGAAAAACATCTGGGCATTACTCATAAGGATATCCGGAAGGTCTATATTGCCGGAGCCTTCGGCAATTATATGGATCCTGAAAGCGCATGTGATATCGGTCTTCTTCCCTATTCTCTCAGAGACCGGGTGGCGCCTGTGGGCAACGCCGCAGGGGAAGGAGCAAAGATCGCGCTTTTAAACTCCGATGAACTGGAAAAAACAACAGAGCTGATGGACCAGATAGATTTTCTTGAGCTGGCGGCTCTTCCTGAATTTCAGGACTGTTTTATAGATGAACTGGAATTTCCGGAAATCAATCATTGATCAGAAATATTAGGGAAAGGTGGGGATATCCTATGCTGGATATACAAGAATTAAAAAAATTAGGCGAGGAGGCAGGCTTCACTCATGTGGCTCCTCTGGACTGCTCTACTATCAAACTGATGCCGGACGTCAGACAAATGTGCGCTTCCAACACTTGTCATATGTACGGAAAAAACTGGCACTGCCCTCCTGGCTGCGGTACCTTGGAAGAATGTGAAAAACGGGTCCGCCGCTATCACCGCGGGATCCTGGTACAGACTGTAGGAGAACTGGAAGATTCTATGGATGGAGAAGGCATGATTGAAACAGAAAATGCCCACAAAGAACATTTCTTTCAACTGGAGGAGAAACTTCGTACTTACTATCCTCAGATGCTTCCTATCGGTTCCGGAGCCTGTACCCGATGTACTTCCTGCACTTACCCAGACGCGCCATGCCGTTTCCCGGATAAGACTTTCGCCTCCATGGAAGCTTACGGCATGCTGGTGACTCAGGTATGCCAGGATAATGGCCTTGCCTATTATTACGGCCCCTGTACCATTGCATATACCAGTTGTTTTTTGCTGGATTAAATAGTAAAATAAAGGATAATAGACATTTTACAGGAGAGAGCGATGACAACGACTATACTGGAGAGCATTAAAGATTCTGTGGAACAAGGGCATTATAAGATCACTGAGCAGCTGATAAATCAGGCTTTAAAACAACACATTCCCGCCTTGCGCATAGTAGAGGAAAGTATGGTCCCTGCCATGCGCCGGATGGGGGAAAAATATAAAAACGACGAAGCGGATATTCCAAAAATCCTTTCCTGCGCCAGATGTATGCGGAAAGGTCTGGATCTGCTTTCTCCTCATCTGGAATCTGAAAGAGGTCTCTATGTGGGAACCGTGATCCTGGGGACTGTGGAGGGAGACCTTCACGATGTAGGGAAAAATCTGGTTGCCATTATGTTCCGCAGCGCAGGTTTCAAAGTGATCGATCTGGGTGTAGATATTTCGGAAAAGCAGTTTTTGAAAGCCGTAAAAGAGAATCCGGATGTCTCCATTGTATGTCTCTCCTCTCTCCTTACCACCGCCTGTCCTGCTATGAAGCATGTGGTAAAAGCCCTCCGGCAGTCTGATACAGAACACCGTCTTAAAATCATGGTGGGAGGAGGCGCTGTCACCAAAGAATTTGCAGACTCGATCGGAGCCGATTCCTATACTGAAAATGCGGTGGACGCCGCAGAAGTAGCCAAAACCTTTATTGTCTGATCCAGGGAGGAACCAGCATTGCAGCTTACATCTATTTTACTTTATGAAAGCCTGAAGGAACAATTTCATATAGCGGATTACCGTCTTCTGTCAGAAAACCAGCCCCTTGCCCGCCCCTTTTTTTACGAGGCAGACAGGGGGCTTCTAAGTAATCACATTTATCTTACAGAAGAAATCCTGGACTTGTCAGTTTTTAACTCTATGCCGGAAGATGTGGTCCTTGTTATCTGCCAGAAAAATAGAAATTCTTTTCTTCCGGAGGGGCGTTTTTCCTGTATCCTTTTATCCTGTGACACGCCGGTGCTCCATGTATTTAACGCTATCCAAAGTATCTTTGATTACTATGAAGACTGGGAACAGCAGCTGGTTTCAGTATGCCACCAGGACGGAACCTTAGATGAACTGCTCCAGCTGTCGGTCCAGGTTTTTGGAAATCCATTATGTATCCTGGCCAACGACGGTTCTTTAGTGGCCCAGGCGGCTCTGGAAGAGATACCGGATATGGAAGTATTATTCCAGGACACTTCTATGCGTATTGACTATCTGAATGCCTTTAACCAGGATCCTGCCTGTATGATCCCGGAGGACAGCAGGACTCCTGTGCTGTTCCCTTCCTATATCACCGGATACCGCTCTCTGAATGTTAATCTCTTTCTTAACGGACAGTCTCAGTACAGGCTTTCCATCCTTGAAAAAGAAGAAGATCTTACGGCGGCGGATCACTATCTGATCACTGTCCTTGCCCAGCACGCAGAATATATTCTTCACAGAATGTACTCGGAATCCTCTTCCAGGACTACTACCCTTCAGTCTATCTTCCAGAGTGTACTCTCTGACCGGACGGCAGACTATATGAACATCAGCCATCTTTTAAAAAATGTAGGCTGGCTTCCTCAGCACACCTATCTCTGTTCCGTAATACAGACCGCAGGCGCAAGCCATGCTTCTTTAAATACAGATACAGTCTGCAGTTTTATTGAAACAGAATTTTCTGCTTCCTGCAGCGTAATATACAAAGATAACGTAGTCAGCTTTTTTAATCTGACTCTCTTAGACATGGAAGCTGAAGATGTATTCCAGGGACTGGTCCTTTTTATCCGGGACAGCATCCTGAAAGCCGGATACAGCCGGGCAGTAACAGGTCATATGAATCTCCGGAGGCAGTATCATCAGGCCTATACCGCTTTAAAACTGGGGGGAGAGATAAATCCTCAGCTATGGATCCACCATTTTGATCAGGTGGCCGTTCCCTATATTCTCCGCCAGGCCACCAGAATCCTGCCGGGAAATATGCTCTGCTATGAAAAACTTCTGGATCTTATCCATTCTGACAGGACCCAGAACACAGAATATATAAAGACTCTCCGCACCTATCTTGAACACAACCTGAACACTGTACAAAGTGCCAAGGCTCTGTTTATCCACAGAAGCACGTTTCTCTACCGGCTGGAGAGAATACGAAGTATCCTGGAAACAGATCTGGAAGACGCAGATGAATTATTCTATCTGAATCTTTCTCTTCGTCTTCTGGATATGGATGAAAATCAGTCTCCTACATAGTGTAGTATTCATAAGGGCAAAAAACCTTCTTTCTACGGATTTACAATTCTCCCTGATTTCTGGTATTATTACCTTAATAGGGGGAAAATCAAAGGAGGTATTGTGTATGTTGACGAAAAAACAGAACTTATTAGAGACGATCCGGGGAGGAAAACCAGACCGTTATGTAAATCAGTATGAGGCTCTGGCCATGGTGGTAATGAATCCCTATATGGCTCATAACCCTCAGGCCGAATATGGAAAAGGCCCTGTAAAAAATGCCTGGGGTGTGACCAATGTATGGCCGGAAGGAACTCCCGGAGGATTTCCGGTTCATGATGAAGAACACATCGTATGCAAAGATATCACCCATTGGAAAGATTATGTCCATGCTCCCAGCCTGGATTATTCTGACGCAGACTGGGAACCCTTTGTAAAGGAAGCAGAGAAGATCGACCGGAATGAATATTTTGTCACCCAGTTTATTGCGCCGGGTATCTTTGAACAGTGCCACCATCTCCAGGAAATCCAGAACTGTCTGATGAACTTCTATGAAGAGCCGGAAGCGACCCAGGAACTGATCGACTATCTTACAGACTGGGAACTGCAGTACGCGGAAAAGATCTGCAAATACATAAAGCCGGACGCTATCTTCCATCATGACGACTGGGGAAGCCAGGCTTCCACTTTCATCTCTCCGGCTATGTTTGAAGAATTTATTTTCCCTGCATATAAGAAGATTTACGGCTATTACAAGTCTCACGGAGTAGAGCTGATCATCCACCACAGTGATTCCTATGCCGCAACTTTAGTTCCCTATATGATCGATATGGGAATTGATATCTGGCAGGGAACCATGAGCTCCAACAATATTCCGGAACTGATCCAGAAATACGGCGGCCAGATCACCTTTATGGGAGGTATCGACAGTGCTTCTATCGACCGTCCGGACTGGACGAAAGAACTGGTAGAACAGGAAGTCCGGAAAGTGTGCAGAGAAAACGGCACCAAATACTTTATCCCCTGCCTGACCCAGGGTCTGGGAATCAGCACCTTCCCGGGAGTTTATGAGGCAGCCAGTGAAGTGATCGATGAGATCAGCAAAGAAGTATTCTGATTTTTATCTATCATGCTTTACGTTATTAAGGCCCGCAGCTGTTCTAAGCTGCGGGCCTTCGTAAAAATACTTTCTTTTCTATTATGCCTGTGTCTGATCCTCGAACCCTTCACCGGCTTCTTCCTGGTTCATGGCGATCCTTGGCTTTGTATTCAGGATCCTCATGAATTCTTCTCCTGTAATAGTCTCATGCTCATAAAGGTATTTGGCCAGCTCATGAAGTTTAGGCATATTGTCTTCCAAAATTTTCATAGCCTTGTCATGCTGCTTCTGCACCAGGTCCACTACCATCTTGTCGATCCGTGTCTGAGTCTCAAAAGAACAGGTAAGGGAACTGTCCCCGCCTAAATACTGATTAGTCACTGTCTCCATAGCCACCATACCGAACTCCTTGGACATACCGTATCTGGTGATCATGCCTCTGGCCAGCTTGGTCGCCTGCTCAATATCATTGGAAGCTCCTGTAGTAATGGAATGGAAGATCAGCTCCTCTGCCGCTCTTCCTCCTGTAAAGGTAGCGATCTTGTTCTCCAGTTCTTCCTTAGACATAAGGTAGTGCTCTCCATCCTCTACCTGCATGGTGTAGCCCAGAGCCCCGGAGGTTCTGGGGATAATAGTGATCTTATGCACCGGCGCGGAATGAGACTGCATGGCAGCCACCAGGGCATGTCCCACTTCATGGTAAGCCACGATCAGTTTTTCTTTTGTGGAAAGCACCTGATTCTTCTTCTGATATCCGGCGATGACCACCTCGATACTCTCTTCCAGGTCAGCCTGGGTAGCAAATTTTCTGCCGTCCCGGACAGCCCGCAGAGCCGCTTCATTTACAATATTTGCCAAGTCTGCGCCGGAAGCTCCTGGAGCTGCTTTGGCAATGTCGCTGAAATTCACATCGTCGGAGATCTTGATCTTTCTGGCGTGAACCTTCAGAATCTCCTCTCTTCCCTTCAGATCAGGAAGTTCTACAGGAATCCTCCGGTCAAAACGTCCCGGTCTTAAAAGCGCCGGATCCAGAGAATCGGGACGGTTGGTAGCCGCCAGGATCACCACGCCCTTGGAACTGTCAAATCCGTCCATCTCTGTAAGGAGCTGGTTCAGAGTCTGTTCCCGCTCGTCATTGCCTCCCGCAAACTGTCCGTCACGCTTCTTGCCGATAGTATCGATCTCATCAATAAATACGATACAGGGAGCTTTTTCATTGGCCTGCTTAAACAGATCCCGGACCTTTGCCGCCCCCATACCTACAAACATCTCTACGAATTCAGAACCGGATATGGAGAAAAAGGGCACATTGGCCTCTCCAGCCACGGCCTTTGCCAGAAGGGTCTTACCGGTTCCGGGAGGGCCCACCAGAAGAGCTCCCTTAGGAAGGGAGGCTCCGATCTCTGCATACTTTTCCGGATTGTGGAGATAATCCACTAATTCTGTAAGCAGCTCCTTAGCTTCGTCTTCTCCGGCCACATCTGAGAACTTAATCCCTGTAGAAGACTTTACATAGATTTTGGCATTGCTCTTTCCGAAAGTCATAGCTCCCGGACCGCCCATGCCGCCCATATTTTTCATCATCCGCTTCATCAGCCAGCCGCCTACTACCCACAAAAGCACCAGGGGAAGAACGAAACTGATAAGAGACGAGATCAGAGGATTCATCTGCTGAGGAATCTCCTCAGAAAATACAACTCCGGCCTGATCCAGCCGCTCTACTTCGTTTACATCAAATATACGTCCGGTCTTATAAAGCTGCTCCGTATCCCCATCCTTTTCCAGGTAATAAATCGTGTCTTCGTCCAGATTTACTTTTGAAATCCTGCCATCCTCGAGCGCATCCAGAAACTGATCATAGGTAGCATCCTTTATACGGCTCTCCGACAAAGAGGGCACAAGGAACAAATTCACTGCTGCCAGAATGACCAAAACAATCAGGTAATAAAAAATTACCGGTTTCTTTGGAAGCTGAGGCTTTTTCTTTTCTTTAATGTCCATTCACATACCTCCAACTTTTTCTGCGTGTGTCATATAAAACTATACTTCTAATTATAAAAACATTCAATGAAAAAACTGTGAAAACTATTTAAAAAATTCAGAAAAGAAGCCGCTGCGCAGTTTTATCTGCACAGGGGCTTCTTTTTCTATATCATTATTTTCCGCTGTCGTCGCCGGTCAGCCTGAGAATGGCTTCCATCTCTTCCGGTTCCATATCCAAAAAGGCAGACAGCTCCTCCACACTGTATTTTACATTGTCGTCATCTGTCAGAGCTTTCACCCTTTCCTCCAGATTCTGAACCTTTTCTACCAGAAAATTGTCTTCTCTCTTCTGCCTTGTCTGATCCTCCAGAAACTCCTCTACTAAGCGGCGTACTTTCTCCATCAACCGCAGCTCTGACAACTCTTCTTTTTCATCCTGGTATTCCAGTTCTTCAAGAACTGTAAGAAAGGCTGTATTTGCCTCGGAAAGGAGGTCTGCAAAAAGTACCTCCCTGCTGTTCAGCTCTCTGGCAATATCAGCCAGCTCTCTCTGGCAGGATCTGATCAGGCTTTCTCTGGCTCCTTCTTCCTTACGGATACAGGCCTGGAGAAGTTCCTGTCTGTTCCTGAGATTTTCTTCAAATCCAAAGGCTTTCAGATATTCCTTCAGATAGTCTTCTTCTTCTCCGGTCAAAGGCACACTTTCTCTTTTCTTCTCAGAAGGCTGCTCTTCTTCTTTGTTTTTTTCCCCTTTTCCTGTCACATGGATCCCCTGGACTTCCAGATAGTCATAGACCTTTTGAAGTTTATCCTGATCCATGCCCTCATCTCCGAAAAATTTTTCCACCAGCTCTGCACGGACCTGTTTTCCGTTATTGAGAGCCAGAGTCTGTATATCTTTTAATTTATTCTGAAATTCAATAATATCCATAGCTTTCCTCCTGTCTTCTACAGTAGCTTACCACAAAAGAAGAGGGTTGGAAAGAAGTTCTATGCTTTTTCTCCTGCTTCCTTGAGTTTCTGGCTAAGGAGCTGGTTCACCTGTTTCGGGTCTGCTTTTCCCTTCATCTGCTTCATGATCTGACCTACCAAAAATCCGGTGACTTTGGTCTTTCCATCCAGATACTGCTTAACTGTATCCGGATTTTCCTCCAGGACTTTTTCCACAGTCTCTTCCAGAAGGCCGGTATCCAGAACGGTCTTCAGACCTTTTTCTTCTGCGTAAACCACAGGATCCACATCTTCTGTAAAGATCATCCGGAAAACTTCTTTGGCTGTTTTGTTGTTCAGTTCTCCCCGATCTGTCATCAGGATCAGTTCTGCAAGGTGTTCCGGAGAGAAGGAAATATCTTCTGTTTCCATACCTTCTTCTTTCACCAGACGGAGGGTCTCCCCAATATACCAGTTAGCAGCTTTCTTCGGCATCTGACAGATAGCCGCTGTCTTTTCAAACATTTCTCCCAGGTGTCTGGACTGGGTAAGGAGTCCGGCGTCATAATCAGACAGACCGTACTGCTCCATATAACGTTTTGCTTTCTCTTCCTGGAGTTCAGGCTGGGCATCCCGGATACGTTTTATCCACTCATCGCTGATCCGCACAGGAGGCAGGTCAGGATCCGGGAAATACCGATAATCTTTGGCGTCCTCCTTGGAACGCATAGCGTAGGAATATTCTTTATTATCATCCCACCGCCTGGTCTCCTGGATCACAGGACGGCCCTCTTCCAGCAGTTCGATCTGCCGGGCTCTCTCTCCTTCAATGGCTCTGGCAATGGCCTTAAAAGAGTTCAGGTTTTTCATCTCTGTCCTGGTTCCCAGCTCCTGGGATCCCACCTCTCTTACAGAAAGATTTACGTCGGCACGCATAGAACCTTCCTGAAGCTTACAGTCAGAAACTCCCAGATACTGGCAGATCAGCCGGAGCTTTTCCAGGTAAGCGATAACTTCCTGGGCGTTTCTCATATCCGGCTCAGACACGATCTCAATAAG
>DWUX01000143.1 GCA_019120545.1 Candidatus Blautia stercoripullorum
CAGCGTGGGATTGATGTGGTATCTTTATCTAAGTGAACCCCCTCGTTCCCATTTACTGACAGCAGATTCCGTTACATATAATTTCTCCGCCAGATCTTTTTGAGTCATCCCCAGTTCTCTGCGTCTCTGAAAAATATAAGATCCGAAGGTCTTTTTGTTTTCCATACTTTCATCTCCTTTTCCGTTTATAGATTGCGGTCCCGGTTCCGTTTTCTATCTACAGAATAGAAATCAGAGTATAAAAAGTCAAGGATTTAGTCCGGATTTGGAACTCGACTGTTAGGAAAGTCCTTGAATTTGCTGGATTTTTGCCCTCTTGGATGCCTATTCCACCAATATTTCTATAACAACCCCGTCTTTTCCTGTCAGTTCCCGGCTCCTTATATCCGGCTGAGATGTGCCGACAAACAGCCGGAATCTTCGGCTGTCAATATAACGCTCTCCCCTGTCATCCACAATATTCATAGCAGCGTTCTTAATTATAATAGGAAATGTACTCCTTTCTTCCCCTTTTAAGTGAACACGTCTGAACCCGCACAGGCTGTAATTTCTCACTGCATATGTGGATTCCAGATCCTTTATGTAAATCTGGACCACATCCTCTGTTTCTGTCCCGCCCTTATTTTCTATAGAAATCTCCAGTTCAATATCTGAGGAAGCAGTAACTTTGTTTCGGATCTTTGCATCGGTAACACAAATGTCTCCATAACTCAATCCATATCCAAATGGATAAAGGACCGGTTTCTCCACATATCTGTAAGTACGGTTTTTCATAGAATAATCTGTGAATTCCGGCATATCTTCCAGATCTCTATAAAAAGTTACAGGCAGCTTGCCTGAAGGAGAAACTTTTCCGAATAAAATATCCGCCACAGCTTTTCCTCCTCTGGCTCCCGGATACCAGGCCAGTAAAATACCGTTGCAGTTTTCCTCCTCAAAACTCAGATCAATGGCGCTTCCAGCCGTTAGAACTACCACGGTAGGTTTTCCAACCTCTGTCACTCTTTCCACTAATTCTTCCTGTACCGCAGGAAGATGAAGATCCTTTTTATCTCCTGAGGCATCACTATTTCCTGTATCTCCTTCTTCACCTTCCAAAGTCTCATCCAGCCCTACACAAAGGATTACTAAATCACTATGTTCTGCAGTGATCACAGCCTCTGAAATTCTGTCCTGAGGCCATGCCAGATTCTCAACCTTATCTCTATATAAATGACACCCCTGAGAATATAAGACTCTCACTTCTTCTCCCGCTTCATCCTGTATTCCTTCTAAAACCGTAATATATCTGGAAGATGTGCCGTGATAATTTCCGATCAGTGCAGCTCTGCTGTCTCCGTTCGGACCGATCACTCCTATAGTTTTTATTTTAGACTTATCGATGGGAAGGACTCCATCGTTTTTCAGGAGTACACATCCCTTTCTGGCCATTTGAACGGCCTCCTCTATGTGTTCCCTGCATTCTACTTTTTCGTAAGGGATCTTATCATACTCGCTTCCATCAAAAAGCCCTAGAAGATACCTGGAGGTCAAAGCTCTTTCTGCTGCTTTCGTAATATCTTCTTCAGAAATCAGACCTTCTTCCACTGCCGCTATTAAATGAAGATAGGTATTTCCGCAGTTAATGTCACAGCCTCTCTTTAAAGCTAATGCTGCAGATTCCCTGGCATTCTTTGTAACTTTATGGTTTTCATGGAAATCCTTGATCGCCCAGCAGTCTGATACAAAATGTCCGTCAAAATTCCATTTTCCCCTCAGTACCTCTTCCATAAGATAATGATGTCCGCAGCAAGGCTCTCCATTCGTCCTGTTATAAGCTCCCATAACTGCCTCTACATCCGCTTCTGTAACAAGGGCTTCAAAAGCAGGAAGATAAGTTTCCCACATATCTTTTTTGGTAACCTTCGCGTCAAACTCATGACGGATAGATTCCGGTCCGCTGTGAACTGCAAAATGTTTAGCACAAGCCGCTGCTTTCATTACCGGGCCTTCTCCCTGAAGCCCTTCTACAAATTTTACACCCAGCCTTGCAGTAAGATAAGGATCCTCCCCATATGTTTCATGCCCTCTTCCCCAGCGGGGATCTCTGAAAATATTCACATTGGGAGACCAGAAGGTCAGCCCTTTATAGATATCTCTGTCCCCGTGTTTTGAATACTCGTTATATTTTGCCCGACCCTCTGTAGCAATAATATCTCCTGCTCTCTTCATTCCCTCTTCGTCAAAGGCCGCCGCCATGGCTATGGCCTGAGGAAACATAGTTGCTGTCCCCGCTCTCGCTATTCCATGTAAAGCCTCATTCCAATAATTATAAGCAGGAACTCCAAGACGTTCCACTGGAGCTGCATCGTATCTGAGCTGTGCCGCTTTTTCCGTCAATGTCATCTGACTTACAAGGCCTTTTGCTTTCTTTCTCGCCTCAGCTCTTTCTTTTCTGAAATTCTTCAATCTTTCAGTACCTCCCAACATATTTCTAGATCGCTTTGGAAGCGGCAGCAGCTTCACAAAGCAAAACTGCTGCTGTTGACCACCCAGGCCTCCATTACTGATATAGCTATGGAAACAGGCTTCAACAGCAGCAGTACCTTTAACCGTTTTTTTCAATCTGAAAAAATATTTCCTTCAGGCTTTCATATCTTTCATGCAAAGTTTAAGAATTAAGAAGACTATTTTACTATCTGTCCCATTTATCACACATAGCGTTGATCTGATCCGCAAATTTAGCCAGATCTTTATTAGCGCCGCCCTCATTATGACGAATAACGCTCATCAGTCTCTGTCCGGCAGCTACCAGTCTTGCATATACACCAGCAGCCTTTCTGCTCTTTGCCTTCTCCTTCGCATGTTTCACTGCGATTCCCAGAGTTTCTTTTATCACCTGGCCGGAAAGCAGATCCACAATCGTTCCGCTGTAGGGAGCAATAGCAGAATATCCAAGTTCATCTCCCAGTCTTTTAGCAAAAAGTTCACAAACCTGATCATCTCCATGGGTCACAAAAACTTTTTTAGGCTTTTCCCTGAAAGCTGCAGCCCACTTCATAAGTCCCTGGTTATCTGCATGGCCGCTGATTCCCGGCAGACGGATGATTTCAGCATTTACATGGATTTCCTCACCAAAAAGTTTTACATCTGTAGCTCCTTCTATTAAGGAACGCCCCAAGGTTCCCACAGCCTGATATCCTACAAAAAGAATCGTACACTCCTTTCTCCAAAGATTGTGCTTTAAATGATGTTTTATCCGTCCTGCATCGCACATCCCACTGGCGGACAAAATCACTTTTGGTTTTTCATTGAAATTAATGGCTTTAGACTCATCGCTTGTGATTGACAGCCTCAGTCCTGGAAAAGCAATTGGATTGATCCCCTGATTGATCAGCTCCATAGCTTCCTCATCATAACATTCACTATAGTGCTCTTTAAAAATAGTGGTGGCCTGCACTGCCAAAGGACTGTCTACGTAAACCTCAAAGCCGGGAAATTCAGGAAGAAGATTGTCTGCCTTGATCTTCCTTAAAAAATACAGCATTTCCTGTGTCCTGCCCACTGCAAAAGAAGGAATGATCACATTTCCTCCCCTCTTAAAGGTTCTTCTGATGATATCAGCCAGCTCTCTGATATAATCAGGCTTTTCTCCATGGCTTCTGTCTCCGTATGTGGACTCCATGATCACATAATCTGCGCTATCCAGGTATTCTGGATCTTTGATCAGCGGCTGGTCATTATTTCCGATATCGCCGGAGAAAACCAGCTTTCTCTCTTCTCCGTCTTCCGTGATCCATACTTCAATACTGGAAGATCCAAGCAAATGGCCTGCATCTACAAACCGCACTTTAATCCCTTCTGCCAGAGTAATGACTTTGTGGTACTCACACTCTACAAACTGCTGGATAACCCCCAAGGTGTCTTCCATTGTATACGCCGGAACAAATTCCGCCTGTCCGTTTCTTCTAGCCTTCCGATTCCTCCATTCTGCCTCAAACATCTGAATATGAGCACTGTCACGAAGCATAATATCACATAAATCACAGGTAGCCGCAGTAGCATAGATAGGACCACGGAAGCCTTTTGCATAGGCCAGCGGGAAATTACCCGAATGATCAATATGAGCATGGGTCAGCAAAGCAAAGTCCACATCCGACAGAGGAACTGGAATCTCTTGGTTTTCATATTGATCCGGCCCCTGTTCCATACCACAGTCTACAAGAAACTTTTTCCCCGCTGCCTCTAAATAATAACAACTTCCCGTCACCTCATGGGCAGCTCCTATAAAAGTCAGCCTCATAAAAAACCCCCTTTGCGGTATAATGAATCTGTTACTTTCATTATACCCCAGAGGGGGAAAGATGGACAGAGATTTTCTGGAAATTATAGAAAAATCATATTATTTTAGAATAATTTACTTAATATCTGTCCGCTTTTTTAATACTAATCTGTGCACTTTCTTTATAGAAAAAAAAGAATATTCATCTGGGTTGTTAGTATATTTTTACCAACTAGAGTACAATTAATCAATCCAGATTCCATTCGTAATGGGCATCTGAGATTCACTGGTTCCGTTCTTAGTCGCTATACAGGCGGCTTTTACGCGATAATAGTATCCTCTTTTAACACTATAATTATAACTTTTGGATAGCAAAGAGGCATTCGAACTAATATTTGAATAGGATTTAATATTTTCCCATCCCCCTCCTTCATATCTCTGTAAGGTCATCTCTAATCGTAAAGTATCGCATTTAACTGCTGGCAAAACTGCCCCATACACATTGACGCTACCATTTCCATTGTTTGTAATTCTTGCAACTCCTCTATTTAGAATATTCCCCCTTGTGCGATTATATAGTACTTTTTCTGAAATACTATCATCAGTTAAAATTGAACCATCTACAATTACATTTTGCTCTAAAGAAATCTCTGTAGCTTTTACAGATAAGCAACTTCCAAATATACCTTGCAATAATACTCCTAATACCAATATAGTTCTAATTGTTTTTTTTGTAGTTCTTTTAATATAATATGTTTTCAGCAATACTCATTACCTCTCCATTTTCTATTTTTCCAGACAATTCATAATATACATTTTTATAATCCCATTGTAGAATATGTGTGGGCTGTTTATCATCTTCATCTAATACTTCCCAAAGGATGGAATTGATTCCATCTGTCAATTTACTACTTATTGTATCAATCTTTTTTCCAAAATCGCTAGTTGCTACTGCAGAAGCATCTCTTTCGTTTGAGAGGATTAAAAAGTGTATGATTTGTTCATTGTATTGGTATTGAATTACTGCCATTTGTGCTTCTGCATCAACGACATAGTCCTGATACTTCATTTCCTTGGGCAAATAGTAGAATTGAGGTAACTCAACACCTAGCGCAACCTCTATATCTATTCTCGCCTCTTCTTCTGTTGTAGAATTAATTAACATTTTATCATTGTCAATTTCTGTCTGTGTATGCTTTCCCAACATGCGGTCAACTTTCTCCATAATATATGCCCTGTTGGCCTCACTGCTCATAGAAACTCCGAAGATTCCGAAAATCGTTACAGCCGCTGCTGCAGCCCACTTTATCACCTTCCCTCTGAAATTAAAAGATTTAAGTTTTTGACCGGGTTTCTTTACAATCTTCTCTTTTGTATTATCATACTTTTCACTATTCAGTTTTTCTTTTTGATTCTTGTTCCTGTTCTTTTTGTCTCTATCTTCTTCACTACCTGTTTTCTGTATGAATCCTGTTGGGGACTGGATTGTTCCCTGCTTTTTTGCTTTCTGTAAAAGTTCCTGAAATTTTTCTTCTGTAGGTTCCCAGGCTTTGGAATCCGGAATCTGCTCGATTTCTTTTTCAATGTCTTCTGCCTCTTCCAGAAACTGCTGCCGGACCCACTTATCAAACTCCCGATCTTCCGTATTTTCAGCAGATTCAGATCGTCCACTGCTGCTCTGTTCTTTTATTTTACTCATGAAACTCCTATCTTTCCTTGACTTTTCCCCATAAGTGTATCATATTATCTTATAGTTACTTTTTTTGAATCAGGAGGAACACCATGAAACATATCGTTCTTACCGGCGGAGGTACTGCCGGACATGTAACCCCAAATATTGCCATGATTCCCAGGCTAAAAGAACTGGGGTACAAAATTTCTTATATTGGTTCCTATGAAGGAATTGAAAAAAAACTGATCGAGGAATTGGGTATTCCTTATTACGGAATATCCTCAGGAAAATTAAGACGCTACTTTGACGTTAAAAACTTCACAGATCCTTTTCGGGTACTGAAAGGCTTTATGGAAGCCAAAAAGCTTATGAAAGAACTGAAGCCTGATGTTGTATTCTCCAAAGGAGGATTTGTGACAGTTCCTGTAGTAATCGCTGCCAGCAGGAAAAAAATCCCTACTTTTATCCATGAATCTGACATGACTCCAGGTCTGGCTAATAAAATATGCATTCCATTTGCAACAAAGGTCTGCTGCAATTTTCCAGAAACAGTTTCTCAGCTACCTGCAGACAAAGCTGTCCTGACAGGAACACCTATCCGCCAGGAACTTCTTACAGGAAGCAAAGAAAACGGTCTGAAATTTACAGGATTCAGCTCGAATAAACCGGTAATCCTTATCATAGGCGGGAGTCTTGGCGCTACTGCTGTAAACCAAGCTGTCAGAGCTATCCTTCCCAATTTGCTCCAGGATTTCCAGGTTGTCCATCTCTGCGGCAAAGGTAAACTGGATGAAAATCTGAAGGATACTAAAGGATATGTCCAATATGAATACATTAAGAAAGAACTGGCAGATCTGTTTGCTCTGGCAGATATTGTAATTTCAAGGGCCGGCGCCAATGCTATCTGTGAACTCAGTGCTTTAAACAAGCCTAATCTTTTGATTCCTCTTTCCGCCCGTGCCAGCCGCGGAGATCAGATTTTAAATGCCCGTTCTTTTGAACACTTAGGATACAGCAAGGTCCTGGAAGAAGAAGAAATTACAAATGAATCACTGTTAGATGCCGTATACGACCTTTACAAAAACAGAGAAACTTATATTACTGCCATGTCTTCCAGCAGACATAAAAATTCTATTGAACAGATTGTTCAGCTTTTTGAAAAAGCAGTAAACTGATCATGCTCTTTCATATTCATCCTTATAATGTTCTTTTATCCATACTTTCATCCTGTGCTTCTTGGCTCTCAGATTTTCCACTGAGATGCCAAGAGCACGGGCTGTCTCATCTGCGTTTTCGCCTTCTACTACCATCCTCATCATAATTTCATACCATTCACTGTTCTTTTCAGCTAAATCCTGAAATAATTTTCCAGTCAATTCTCTCAGCACGAATCCATGTGCGATTTCATCTTCAAAAAAGTTCTGCTTTTGCTCTGAAATCCACTCTACTGCATTCTCCGCTTCTTCCTCCTCCAAAGACATAGATGCAGTAACCTCATGGACCTGATATGCTTTCCTGCAAAAATCAATCGCTTTTCTTTTGGCATTTACAAGAAACCATTGGCGGTAATACTCTTCTTCTAAAGTATCCGCTTTTGCCGAAAACAAAAGAAATACTTCCTGACTCACGTCTTCAGAAAAATCCAAATCCTGCAAAATACTGAAAGCAACTTTCTTTACTAAATGATAGTACTTCTGATAGATTTTCCGAAATCTTTCTTCGTTCATCTTTTGTATCCACTTCTGTTATTTCAGAGAAAATTTTGACAAAATCTCCTCTTTGTCTTCCGGTGTAAGTGTACCTGGGGTCCAGGAAATTCCAGCTTTATCCCCTTCTTTTCTTGGTATCAGATGCATATGGAAGTGAAATACCGTCTGTCCTGCGGCGCTTCCATTATTCTGAACTACATTGTAACCGTCACAATCCAAAACATCTTTCATCTCTGTAATGATTTTTTTTGCCAGGATCATAGCGCGTCCCGCCAGTTCATCAGGAAGTTCATACAGATTTTGGTAATGAGCTTTTGGAAGGATCAGAGCATGCCCCTTTGTTGCCGGACCCTGGTCCAGGATCACTCTGAACTCCTCATCCTCGTAAAGTGTAGCTGATGGAATTTCCCCTTTCGCAATTTTGCAAAAAATACAGTCATTCATATTTTTTTCTCCTTTCCTTTCATTATATATCCGAATTTACTTCGGAAAATGTGACACACTTGTCGAAATTTGGCATTTTTTGTTATATGAATTTAATTGCCATTTAAAAATATCAGTGCTAAACTATCTACGAAAAAAAATTTGGGAGGAATATTATGGAATCGCAAACAGAATCTTCTGTCTTTCAAATATCAGGGAATCCTGATCCAGACTATAAGACCCTGTATCAAGAGACTCAGTCGAGGCAGCACTTTCTCCTGTCTCAGATTTCTCATGAGATCCGCAATCCGGTAACCCTTATCAATAGCTTTCTTCAGCTTTTTGAAAGCCATCATCCGGAGGTTACACAAGACGAATGCTGGGAAAAAATCATGGAAAACATGCATTTTCTCAGAGCATTGCTGGAAGAGTTTTCTTCTTTTAATAATTCTTCCAAACTTTCCCTGCAAGAAATAAATCTGGACGCTTTGGTGCGGGATACTATTGAATCCGTAACACCTATCTGTCAAAGTATGGGAATTTCTGTCCTTTATCGAAAAGAAACAGCCATCCCTCTAATTTCTGCCGACCCTACAAAAATGCGCCAGGTTCTCCTCAATCTCCTTACCAATGCCAGAGAAGCTATCGGAACTCAGGGACTGATCAGCTGTACATTAAGCTGTGACGGCGAAAATGTATATCTGACTGTAAAAGACACTGGATCCGGTATTCCTGTCAATTATCAAAAAGATATCTTTGAGCCTTTTGTCACCTATAAAGAAGGCGGCACCGGACTGGGGCTGGCCATCTGCAAAAGGATTGTATCCGCCCATGGAGGCCGGATTTCATTTATTGCTCCTGCCGGGAAAGAGACAGCTTTTATTGTAGCGCTTCCGATCACCTGAAAGCTTTTTCCTTGGACCTCCGGGACACAAGAGAAAAGCAAGGACAAATCCAAGAATCAGACCGCCCAGATGTGCTGTATTATTAACTCCCTTACTGGCCATTCCATGGTAGAGAGAAAGAAATGCCAGAATAAAAAGCTGCCGGGATGTAAAATTTTCTATATGGCCCTTGTTTCGGATCACTATATAAAGCAATCCTCCTATTGCGGCAAATACACCTCCGGAGGCCCCGGCAGACACTACATACACATGGGTATGTATTTCCTGAAATACAGAGATCAGATTTGCTCCTGCCCCACCCAGTATGTAGACCAATCCGTACCGGATTTTTCCCAGATTTCTCTCCAGACAGTCGCCGATAAAAAGAAGCACAAGCATATTGTTTCCCAGATGCTGGAGGCCAAAGTGAAGGAACATTGCTGTAAAAAGCCGATAATACTCGTGATTTTCCCAAATATCTAAAGTTCCTGCCGCACCACAGCGCAGCATGTGATCTGTATTTTCCCAGGAACCGGTAATTTCCACCATAAGAAAAGCCAAAATATTTGCCAAAATAATGGTATGGTTAACCGGAGCCTGTTTCCATAAATAAACTGCCTTTTTAAATTCTTTCAATTCGCCTGTATCTTTCTATTTATTTCAATTCAAGTGTATTATAAAACTTTTTATATACCTATGCAAGATACAGCCTATATTATCGCAACATTTTATGATATATTACCTAATTTTATCCTTTCCTTGTTCTAAGATTTTGGATGAATCTTCCAAAGTCTTTTTTTGTGCACAATTTTCCTTTACATCATTGTGCCGTAAGGGTATAATCGGTCTTACATCAACAGAAGTTCTTTTCCATGCACAGGAATCTTAAAATGTCTTTGCATTCTGCAGACCTGTCGGTCAAAAATTCCAATCTGCACATAATAAAGAAAGAGGTGATGAAGTGAACATCCAAGAGATACTGCTTTTGACCATTTCCGGCACAGCAGTTCTGATGGATTTCTTATGGGAGAGAGTGAGTAATGCTTTAATTCTACTAAGCCTGACCTCAGGTTTTGTTTTCTGGACTCTTTCCCATGGCAGTGCCGGAATTCTGTACTTTCTTCCTGGTTTTCTTTTACCCATATTCTGTTTTCTTCCTCTTTTTCATTTTCGAATGATAGGCGGCGGAGATGTGAAACTGCTGTCAGTTCTGGGAGGAATTCTAGGGTATCCAAAAGTCTTGGGACTGCTGTTATTTTCATTTCTTACAGGAGGAATTCTTTCTATAGCATTTCTTATTTCCACTGGAAGTCTAAAAGAACGCATTTCCTATTTTTTCAATTATTTTTATGAGTACTCGAAAACAGGGATTGAAAAGAATTACAGAAAGAAGGGAATGGAAGCGGAAAATTTCCATTTCACCGTCCCTATCTTTACAGGGATCATCTTATTCATAGGAGGTTATTATTGAAAAAGGATATGATTGCTGTCTGCGATTCCGAAGCAGGGTATGCCGGAAATTTTGCAGAATACTTAAACGCAAGAAAAAAACTGCCTTTTCGTGCAGAAGCATTTACAGATTCCGAAAAACTCTGCCAATATGCAGGAAAAAACTGCCCTAAATTTCTTTTGATCGCAGAAGAAGATTTATGCTCTCAAATAGAAAATCTCCATATTCCGAATATGATCATTCTTTCTTCGGAAAAAGAAAGAGAAACCGATACTATGAAATACATATATAAATATCAGTCTGCAGAAAGTCTCATCCGTGAGGTCATGTCCTACTGTGGGGAATCTTTTTATCAGGAGACAGCCGTAGAATATAAGAAGCGACTTCAGCTGACTGGTATTTATTCACCGCTGGGCCGATGCGGCAAAACACTGTTTGCCCTTACTGCAGGCCAGATATGGGGAGAAGATAAAGAAACTTTATATATCAATATGGAGGATTTCTCCGGATGGATCCAGTCTTTTTACCAGGAATCTTCTGATAATCTAAGTGATTTTTTCTATCGTTTCCGGCAAAGTCAGAATCCGCCTTCCCTGACTCCTCTGATCCACAGCTGGGGAAATCTGGATTATCTCGCGCCTCTCTCCTCTCCTGAAGATCTCCGAAGCATAAGCTTTGAAGAATGGTCTTCTCTTTTCGATCATCTTGAAAAAGAAACAAAATATCAGCTGTTGATTCTTGATATGGGAAATACTGTAGATCAGCTCTTCTCTGTTCTGGAAATCTGCGCCAAAATCTATATGCCTGTTTTAGACGACTGGTTCTCTCAATGCAAGGTATATCAATTCCGTGAAATGTCAGAATCTGTCTCTGACCATCTTTGGAACAATATCCGGGAACTTCATCTTCCCCTGGCTCCCTGGTCAGAAAAAAGTCCCGGTTTTCCACAGGATCTGCTTTGGGGGAAATGGGGCGCTGCTGTCAGGAAAATTTTGGAGGAGGATTCTCTGCATGGAAAAAATATCTGACCTGCTCTACCGGCTCCGGACAGAACTGACCCAAAAACTGGAAAATACCTGGGACATTTCAGATGAAGAGATTTTAGAAATGATCGATGAGCTTCTCCTGGAAGAAAAGAAAAAGACCTACCTTTCTCTGACACGGCTGGAGAATCTCAAAAAAGAACTTTTTCAGTCTCTGAGAAAAATGGACGTATTGGAAGAACTTCTGGAAGATGAAAGTATCACAGAAATTATGGTAAACCGTTGGGACCGCATATTTATTGAGAGGGAAGGCCGTCTCAGCCGCTGGGAAAAATCTTTTACCTCTCCGGAAAAACTGGAGGATGTTATTGGACAAATTGCTTCCCGTTGCAACCGGGTGATCAACACTCTTCAGCCGGTAGTAGATGCCAGGCTTTCGGGCGGCGAAAGGGTAAATGCTGTCATTCCGCCGGTAGCCCTCGATGGGCCGGTCCTGACAATCCGAAAATTTCCTCAGGAACCTATTACTATGAAAAAGCTTTTGGAATTAGGCAGTCTCACCAAAGAGGCTGCAGACTTTCTTGCAAAAGCGGTTGCCGCAGGATATACCATTTTAATCGGGGGCGGAACCGGATCCGGAAAGACTACTTTTCTAAATGCCTTATCCCACTATATTCCGGAAGATCAGAGAGTGATTACCATAGAAGATAATGCTGAACTTCAAATACAAGGGATTCCAAATCTGGTCAGATTAGAATGCAGACAGGCAAATATTGAAAA
>DWUX01000144.1 GCA_019120545.1 Candidatus Blautia stercoripullorum
AAGAAAAACAAGAAATTCCAGAAAGAGCAGCTTGCAGGCGAAGGATACTCAGTGATCGAGGAAGTATATAACAATTAAAAGGAACAAAGAAGGAGATTTAAATCATGGCAGAATCAATGAAGGGACTGAAAAGAAGCCATAGATGCGCAGAAGTGACAAAGGCGGAGATTGGCAGTACGGTAACCCTTATGGGATGGGTGCAGAAAAGCCGAAATAAAGGAGGTATCGTCTTTGTAGATTTAAGAGACCGTTCCGGTATTATCCAGGTAATCTTTGAAAACGGGGAGATTGACCCGGAGGTATTTGAAAAAGCGGGAAAGCTGAAAAGCGAGTTTGTGATCGCGGTTGTGGGACAGGTAGAGGCTCGTTCCGGAGCAGTGAATCCTAATCTCATTACAGGAGAAATTGAGGTCAGAGCCCGGGAACTCCGTGTGCTTTCTGAAGCGCAGACTCCTCCGTTTCCCATTGAAGAAAACAGTAAGACAAGGGAAGAGGTTCGTCTGAAATATCGTTATCTGGATCTGAGAAGACCGGATCTTCAGAGAAATATGATCCTTCGTTCCAGAGTTTCCACTCTGGTGCGCCAGTTTTTGGCTGAGGAGGGCTTTCTGGAAATCGAAACACCGACTCTGATCAAGAGCACTCCCGAGGGGGCAAGGGATTATCTGGTACCCAGCCGTATCCATCCGGGGTGTTTTTATGCCCTTCCTCAGTCGCCGCAGATTTTTAAACAGCTTTTAATGTGCTCCGGTTATGACCGGTATTTCCAGCTGGCCAGATGCTACAGAGATGAAGACTTAAGAGCCGACCGTCAGCCGGAATTTACACAGATCGATATGGAGCTGTCATTTGTAGATGTGGATGATGTAATTGATGTAAATGAAAGAATGCTGGCTTTTCTCTTTAAGAAAGTTCTGGGAGTAGAGGTTTCTCTTCCTATTCAGAGAATGACCTGGCAGGAAGCTATGGACCGATTTGGTTCTGATAAGCCGGATATCCGCTTTGGCATGGAGCTTACAGATGTTTCCGAAGTAGTAAAAGACTGTGACTTTGCAGTATTTAAAGGAGCGCTGGAAAACGGAGGCAGCGTCAGGGGCATTAACGCCAAGGGACAGGGCGGTATGCCCAGAAAGAAAATTGATAAGCTGGTGGAATTTGCCAAAGGATACGGCGCCAAGGGTCTGGCTTATATTTCCATTGGACAGGACGGCACTGTAAAATCTTCTTTTGCAAAGTTTATGAAAGAAGAGGAAATGACTGCCCTTATCCAGGCAATGAAGGGAGAAAATGGAGACCTTCTTCTCTTTGCTGCAGATAAGACCAAACTGGTCTGGGATGTACTGGGAGCTCTCCGTCTGGAACTGGCAAAACAGATGGAACTTTTGGACAAGAATGAATTCAAATTTGTATGGATCACAGAATTTCCTTTACTGGAGTGGTCAGAAGAAGAAAACCGTTTTGTTGCTATGCACCATCCATTTACTATGCCTATGGAGGAAGATTTGCAGTATATTGATTCCGATCCGGGAAGAGTCCGGGCAAAGGCATACGATATTGTTCTTAACGGAAACGAGATCGGCGGCGGTTCCGTCCGTATCTTCCAGGACGATATCCAGGAAAAGATGTTTGAGGTCCTTGGATTTACAAAAGACGAGGCATACAAACGGTTTGGGTTCCTTTTGGATGCTTTCAAATACGGGGTTCCCCCTCATGCGGGCCTGGCTTACGGGCTTGACCGTCTGGTCATGCTTATGGCAAAGGAAGATTCCATCCGGGATGTGATTGCTTTCCCAAAAGTGAAAGACGCTTCCTGCCTGATGTCAGAGGCTCCGGATGTGGTAGATCCGAAGCAGCTTGAAGAGCTGGGGATCGCAGTAGTGAAAAATGAGAAAACAGAGTAATACTAAAAAATAGGTTTATACAAAACAGGACAGAAGAATGTTTTTTAACCATATCTTCTGTCCTGTTTTGTATATGAAATTGCTATTGGATATTTTCTGCTATGGATTCAATGGCAGAAGGAATGTCACCGAATACTGCTTCTGCAATATCAGGATCCATTTGGATCTTCCAGTTCACACCATCATTAAAAAGGCGGATGACAATATCCTTAGAAACAGTATCCTCATTATTTTCAATACAGGAAATAAGAAGTTCTCTTTCTTTATCCCTTCGCCCCTGAGCTCCGGCGGAAAGAGAATCTGAGGTTTTCAGCCATTTGGTCAGCTGATTTTTATAAGAATCCAGGATAGTTTCAAAATCCGGACTGGTAATGGTGGCATGGACTTCCGCATTGTTTTCTTCCTGTTCTTCCTCAGTGATCTGGTAATGAAAAGACTTTTCAATCTGCTGGGTAATCGCCGTAGCAAGAGAGTTATTGAATGCATCATCTGTCTGCATAAGTTCATCTAGGGAAAGATAGATCTTCAGCTGTTCACTGTCGAAATTTCCAATGGTATCGAAATGAGCGGCTACGATTTCAGAAGGGGAGAGAAGTCTGGAATCAGACATATAATCGGCAAAATTTCCTGTAAGGATACTGTCCAGTTCTTCGGTATGGATCACTTTCCAGCTATCCGCTTCTTTTTCCAGAGGTATAGAAAATTCTACTGTTTCTGTATCGTAGTCCTTTGACTCCAGCTTATCTTTCAAAAGAAGACAGGAATCACTCAGAGAAAATTCTACTTCTCCCGGGCTGGCATCCATTTCTATCTGTTTCTGAAGCAGAGCCGCAGAATAATCTTTTGCAAGACTGTGGGCATCGATGGTGGTCAGATTTGTCTGGACATACCCCTTGTCATTGTCTTTATCAACCCTTACTTTTTTGATTTCGAAAGAAAAATTTTTGTAAAATAAAGAAAAAATATCTGCGATTTCTTCTGCAGCTTCATCTGTATATTCAGAAGAAGGAAGCAGGTTCTGAGTATCAATGCAGTCCTGTATAGTCTGGCTGTCAGAACTTTGAAGCTTTTCCAATTCCTGTTCTACAGCTTTTTTTGCAGAACGTTCTTCTTTTGAATCACAGCCGCCAAGGATGCAGATACCAGACAGCAGAAACCCCAGAAGAACTGTTATTTTTTTCCTTTCCATGGTTTTTCTCCTGATTTTTGTTTTTATTCTGCCTCAGGCATATATCATTACTATTTTATCAGAGTAGAAGAAAACATGCAACTTTCTTCCTTTATTTTCCATTTATCCGGAAGAACTTGCAAAATCGGATGATTTTTCTGATAGATATTGATATTCATCTATACTGGAAAGAAATTGTTAAAAAAATATAATGAAATTTAACAAATATTTCGGGACATAGGGGAAATTTTCTGATATACTGAGAAAAAGCAGCAACTAAAAGATATATACAGATATCTTATGACCGGCATTATGACATCAGAAATGTACTGATCCATATGCCAGAAAAAAGGAAAAGAGGTATTTATGGACAAAAAGTATAAGATTATCGGCGGAGTCTGCGGTGCGGTTTGTATAGGGGGGCTGGCGGCAGGAATTTTCTTTATCCGGGGGACCGGAGAAGGGAAAACAGAGGATATGGCCTATGTAGTAAGTGTTTCTTCTATGAACGATATGGCAGGGACCCAGCGCCTGGCGGGTGTAGTGGAGTCTCAGAAGACTCTGGAAGTTCAGAAAGATTCGGAACGGGAAGTAAAAGAAATCCTGGTAAAGGCAGGAGATGACGTAGAGGTGGGAACTCCTTTGTTTACCTATGAAACAGGTACGCTGGAAATGGATCTGCAGCAGGCTCAGCTGGATCTGGAAAGAACAGACAGTGAGATGCAGAATCTTCGGTCGCAGATCCAGCAGCTGGAAAAAGAAAAAAAGGATGCTCCGGAGGAGGAGCAGTTCAGCTATACCACACAGATTCAGACTGCTCAGATGGATCTGAAAAAAAGCGAATATGAAAGAAAAGCTAAAGAAGTGGAGAGCAACAGGATCAAGAATCAGATCGAGAATTCTACTGTTACCAGTGAGATGAAGGGCGTCGTAAAGTCTGTTCAGGAACAGGGACAGGAGAATTCCATGATGTACGGAGACTCCAGCCAGGCATTTATCACCATACTGGCTACAGGAGAATACAGAGTGAAGGGAAGAGTCAATGAACAAAATATTGGAGAGATCATGGAAGGCGAAGCTGCTTTGATCCGTTCGAGAGTGGATGAGGATCAGGTCTGGACAGGGACTTTTACTGCAGTGGATACAAAAAATCCTGAGAGTAATTCCAATATGTCTTATTATGTAAGTTCTGATGACAGTTCACAGACTACATCGACATCGTATCCTTTTTATGTGGATCTGAATTCTTCTCAGGGACTTCTCCTGGGACAGCATGTATATATAGAGCATGATACAGGTCTTTCCCAGAGAGAACCGGGTATCTGGCTTAGCGAGGCGTTCATCGCAGATCTGGATAAAAAACCTTATGTCTGGGCTGAAAAGGACGGCGTTCTTGAAAAACGAAATGTGATCCTGGGAACCTACGATGCAGAAATGATGCAGTATAAGATCGAAGACGGTCTGGACAACAAAGATTATGTGGCCTATCCCCAGGACTTTTTGAAAGAAGGTATGAAGACTACCTATGATCCTGCTCAGGCTTATACAGAAGAATCGGAGACCATGCCTGAGAATGGATTAACAGAAGAGACGCTTCCAGAAGGCGAGATCACGGAAGAAGTGCTTCCGGAAGGTGAGACAGAAGGAGCAGAGGAGCTTTTAGACGAACCAGAAGTTTCTCCGGGATTATAGGGGGGAAGTTATGAAGATAAAGAAAAAAACCATCATTATTTCTGTGGCGGCCGTGGCAGCTATTGGAGCAGGAATCGGTGTCTTGGGAAAAAATCTCAGAAATTCCCAGGTTAATGTGTATCCTGTATCAGATCTTTCCCAGTCTATATGGCAAAGCGGGACAAGTCTGGATGGAACTATAGCTTCCCAGGTGTCTCAGGAGGTAAGGCTTCAGGAAAACCAGATCGTTTCCGCAGTACATGTACAGGAAGGACAGGAAGTAAAAAAGGGAGATCCCCTTCTCACCTATGATATGACTCTGGTAAATATTGATCTGGAGACTGAGAAACTAAGCCGTCAGCAGCTGGAGATCAAGAAAAAAGGTCTGGAGCAGGAACTGGAAAAGCTGAAGAAAGACAGGGCGGAAGCCCTGTCCTGGAAAGGAGATTTTCAGGTGGAATTTCTGGGCGGCAGCAAAGGATCATACGCCGTAGAGAATCTGTCTGGCTGTGAAAAGCCTCTGGATCCCCTGCCGGATCCGGAAGAACCGGCAGATCCGGAACAGCCTATAGATCCGGAAGAACCCGCAGACCCGGAGCAGCCTACAGACCCGGAACAGCCCCAGAACCCGGAAGAACCGGCAGATCCGGAGCAGCCTGTAGATCCGGAGCAGCCTGTAGACCCGGAGCAGCCTATAGATCCAGAGCAGCCCCAGGATCCGGAAGAACCAACAGATCCGGAACAGCCTGAAGAACCCCAGGAACCGGAAAGGCCTCAGCCTTCAGGGGTTTATAAAAGACTTTATAAGGATATAACTCTTGATCAGGAAGAGAATGCGGAGGAAGGAATCATCCGGGAAAACGCCCTTCCTTTTGCAGGTGAAGGGACGGCAGAAGATCCCTATCGCTTCTTGTGTACGAAAAATGTGTGGATCCAGGGAGCCTTCTTAAATTGGGCAGGAGGCTTTGACGCAGAAGGGGCCAAGAGCCAGTCTCCGGTTTACTGTCTTCTTGAGGTGAGAGGAGAAGATAAACAGGAGGGAGTGCTGCTGGCAGCAATGCTCCTGGATGGAAATACGATTTCAGAACCTGTACAGGCGGATACATGGTTCCGCACATATCTTGGAAATGATCAGTGGGAAGCAGTCCTTCCTCCGGAAGAGGAGGAAATCCCTCAGGGAGAGGAATGGATGGATATACCAGATGACTTTATAGAAGTAATCCCTCAGGAGGAGATCATCCAGGGATATAGCAAGGAAGAGCTGGACAAAGCTGTCAGCGAAAAGGAAAAAGAGATCAAGGATACCGTCCTGGATATGAAAGAAGCGGACCTGAAGATCAAAAAAGTAGAACAGCAGCTGCAGGGAGAAGTGGTAAGGAGTACACTGGACGGTACTGTGAAAAAAGTAGGAGATCCCATGAAGGGAGAAATTGACGGAGAGCCTTTTATTGTGATAGAGAGTGCTGCCGGAGCTTATATCCAGGGCTTTATGGGGGAATATCAGATGAACAGTGTGAAACCGGGACAGATCGTAACCGGCATGGGCTATGAATCCCAGATGATGTTCCAGGCTGAGATCACAGAAATTTCTCCCTATCCTCAGGATGGATATTACGGCGGTATGCAGGAACAGTCCTATTATCCCTTTACTGCAGTGATCCAGGACGGACAGGGATTTAAGGCAAATGAAATGGTTTCTATGGAGATGCCCTCCCAGGATGGGGAGATTGCCGGGATTTTTGTGAGCCGGGAGTTTATCCGCTCTCAGAATGGAGAGGACTATGTTTACAAAGAGGGAGAAGGCTCAAAACTGGTAAAACAGGTGATAACTACAGGAAGAACTTTTTACGGTTCCGCAGTTGAGATAAAGACAGGGATCACCATGGAAGACAGCCTGGCTTTTCCTTATGGAAAGAACGTGCGGGAAGGAGCCAAGACAAAACAGGCATCTTTAGAAGAACTTTACAGCATGTATTAGGAGGGGAAGGCGTATGATCGAGAATATCAGATTATCTTTTCAGGGAATATGGGCTCATAAGATGCGTTCCTTTCTGACTATGCTGGGAATCATCATTGGGATCGCGGCTTTGATCTCCATCGTATCTACGATTGCAGGGACAAATGAGCAGATCAAGAAAAATCTGATCGGTGAAGGAGACAATGTAATAGAAATTACTTTAAATGGGAACGGGGGAGAGTATCAGATTGAATATGAGGGACTTCCCCAGGGAGTGCCTGTGATCAGCCAGGAACAGAAAGAAGAGATCCTGGATCTGGAAGAAGTGGAACAGGCGACTCTTTATCGGATGCGTCAGTATGCAGACAGTATTTATTATCAGGATAAAAGCCTGGATGGAGGAATGGTCCTGGGAATTGATGAAGACTATCTGGATACCTGCGGATATCAGATCATCAGAGGACGGGGTTTTTCGGAAAAAGATTATAAAAATTCCAGAAAGCTGGTCCTTCTGGACGAAACAGCGGCGGCAAACTTTTTTGAAAAAGGCCAGGAAATAGGCAAAACCATAGAAATAAAAGGGGAGCCTTTTAACGTGATCGGAGTCATCAAGAAAACAGAAGAGTACCAGCCGGTGATCAACAGTATTGATGAATACTATACATATTACAGTTCAAACAGCGGGGGTATTCTGCTGATCCCCAATGTTATCTGGCCCGTAGTATACCAGTATGATGAGCCGCAGCAGGTTTCTGTCAAGGCTGTTTCTCCTGAAGCCATGAGCAGTGCAGGGAAGAAGACGGCGGAAATCCTAAACAGCGGGATCAACTCTGCGAATGAAACTATAGAATATAAGGCTAAAGATATGATGGAAAAGGCGAAGAACCTCCAGCAGATCAGTGAAAGCACAAACAGACAGCTCCTTTGGATCGCAAGTATCTCTCTTCTTGTGGGAGGAATCGGAGTTATGAATATCATGCTGGTATCTGTAACAGAACGGACAGGTGAGATCGGATTAAAGAAAGCCATAGGCGCCAATAAGAAAAGAATCCTGGCTCAGTTCCTTACAGAAGCAGCGGTGCTTACCAGCATAGGAGGAATCCTGGGAGTATTTGCGGGAATCCTTCTGGCCGCAGTGATTGCCAGAATGTCTGCAATGCCTATGGTGATCAGTATACCGGCAGCGGCAGCAGCAGTGGCGTTTTCTACAGTGATAGGCCTGGTATTCGGACTGCTGCCTTCCATAAAAGCAGCAAATCTGAGCCCCATTGAGGCCCTCAGAAGAATGTAAAAGCACAGAATCAGAGCTGCCCCATTAGACATATGTCAGGAATATTTATACTTTTTATGCGAATTTGTCTAATGCGGCAGCTCTTTGTTTTATGTTTAGAATCCGTATTCCTGTCCGATAAGGATCACAGTTATACGTCCCGGCTGTCTGGAACGTCTGGTAATGACAATCTGACAGCAGATACAGTCGTCGCTCTGGCAGTCTGCGCAAAGACCGGTATGGGAACAAGGGGTATTGGCGCCTACACGGATGCTGTTAGGAGGCGCTGCAATATTTCTTACCCGGCGGAGTCCGTCTTCCTGGGTAGGAACGACCTTATTCATACCTGCAAGGACTAGGACATGGGCCGGACCGTTGATGAGACAGGCTACCCGGTTTCCCACTCCATCTACATTGATCAGCTCTCCTTCCGCAGTAATGGCATTACTGCTCATGAGAAAATAGTCGGCGGTGACGATCTGGCCGAACAGAGTCCGGGATTCCTCCGGTGTTTTAGCAGATTTTCTGTCGATAAAGTGATAGCCGCCGGATTGGAGCAGATCCATGACTCCTGTTTCTACAAGAGTTTCTGAGCCGCCGTTAGTAACAGAAGCTCCCTTTGGGATCAGAGATTTTACCAGTTCCAGAGCCTCTTTTCCTGTTTCACAATAATAACCTTTCATATTTCGTTTTTCCAGATTTTTGATAATACTTTTAGCCTGGTTTGCATAAGACTGAGATTTGTAATCCATAAAAGCCCTCCTTGTATTGTTTTCTTTTATCATAAATCCATATGGTAAAAAAGAAAAGTAATTGTATTCGGGGGAATACTATGATATTATAAAAAATAGTGACCTAAATCAGAAAAAGGAGCCAGAAATCATGGGAAAAAAGCGAATCGCTATAGTCACAGACAGCAACAGCGGCATTACTCAGCAGCAGGGAAAAGAAATGGGAATTACAGTTATTCCCATGCCTTTTTATATTAACGAGCAGTTATTTTTAGAAGATATCACCCTAACCCAGGAAGAATTTTACAGAAGGCTGGAAGAAGGCGCAGATATATCGACTTCTCAGCCTTCCCCGGCAGATGTTATGGAAATTTGGGAGACGCTGCTTCAAAGTTATGGAGAAATCGTTCATATTCCCATGTCCAGCGGCCTGAGCAATTCCTGTCAGACAGCTATGGTAATAGCAAAGGAATTTAAAGGAAGAGTCCATGTGGTGGATAATCAGCGCATTTCTGTTACTCAGCGTCAGTCTGTACTGGATGCTATGACATTGGCCCAGGCAGGAAAGTCCGGCGCTCAGATTAAAGAAGTTCTGGAAAAAGAGGCTCATGAATCCAGCATTTATATTACCCTGGAAACTTTGAAATATCTGAAAAAAGGGGGAAGGATCACTCCAGCGGCAGCAGCCCTGGGAACTGTTCTGAATCTGAAACCCGTCCTTCAGATCCAGGGACAGCGTCTGGATGCTTTTTCAAAAGCTCGAGGAAAAAAACAGGCAAAGAAGATTATGGTAAAAGCTATGGAAAAAGATCTGAAGACCAGATTCCGGGAATATACAGAGAAGGGGCTGATGTGTCTGGAGGCAGCTTATGCAGGCAACGAAGAAGAAGCCCGGGAGTGGAAGAAGGAACTGGAAAAGAACTTTGGAATGGAAGTATTCATGGCGCCTTTATCATTAAGTGTGGCCTGCCATATCGGACAGGGAGCCCTGGCTGTGGCAGCAGCAAAAAAAGTAGAAGTGGAGTAGAAAGATGAAGACATTTACAGAATGTATAGAGAAAGTAATGAAGGAGGCCTTCCAGGCCTGCGGTTATGAAGAAAAATTTGGAAAGGTGACATTGTCTAACAGACCGGATTTATGCGAGTACCAGTGCAACGGAGCTATGGCGGCGGCAAAGACTTATCGGAAAGCGCCGATCATGATCGCCAATGACGTGGTAGAAAAGCTTCAGGATAAAAGTATTTTTGAGTCTGCTCAGGCAGTAAATCCTGGATTTATCAACCTGAAGCTGGACAGAAATTTCCTGGCTTCTTATTTAAATCAGATGGCAGAAGATGAAAACCTGTCTGTAGAAAAAGCGGAAAATCCAAAGACAATCGTAATTGATTACGGCGGCCCTAATGTGGCAAAGCCTCTCCATGTAGGACATCTCCGTTCTGCTATCATTGGAGAAAGTATTAAGAGGATGGGCAGATTTCTGGGACATAAGGTGATCGGAGATGTTCATCTGGGAGACTGGGGACTGCAGATGGGGCTGATCATTACAGAACTGTCTAAAAGACAGCCGGATCTGGTATACTTTGACAAGAATTACCAGGGAGAATATCCCAGCGAGGCGCCTTTTACAGTTAGTGAACTGGAAGAGATCTATCCTACAGCCAGCAAGAAGTCAAAAGAGGATGAAGAGTATAAAAACGAAGCTCTGGAGGCTACTTTGGAGCTGCAGCAGGGCAGAAGAGGATACAGAGCTTTGTGGAACCACATCATGAAAGTTTCTGTGGAAGATTTAAAGAAAAATTATAAAAAGCTCAATGTAGATTTTGATCTCTGGAAAGGAGAGTCTGACGCGGATTCGTATATTCCAGGTTTGGTAAATTATCTGAAAGAAAAAGGATATGCCTATATGGATCAGGGCGCTCTGGTAGTAGATGTAAAAGAAGAAGCAGATACCAAAGAGATCCCGCCTTGTATGATCCTGAAATCAGACGGGGCCTCCCTTTATACAACTACAGATCTGGCTACTATTGTCCAGCGCGAGGAAGACTACCATCCGGACGAGATCATTTATGTAGTGGACAAGCGTCAGGAACTTCACTTTGTACAGGTATTCCGCTGTGCGAAAAAGACCGGACTGGTACCGGAAGATACAGAGCTTTCTTTTGTAGGCTTCGGAACTATGAACGGAAAAGACGGAAAGCCCTTTAAAACTAGAGAGGGAGGCGTAATGCGTCTGGAACGTCTGATCAGTGAGATCAACGAAGAGATGTACAAAAAGATCGTGGAAAACCGCAGCGTTAAGGGCGACGATGCTCATAAGACAGCGGAGATGGTCGGCCTTTCAGCTATTAAGTATGGAGATCTTTCCAATCAGGCTTCTAAAGATTATGTATTTGACGTAGACAGATTTACGTCTTTTGAAGGCAATACAGGTCCTTATATCCTGTATACTATTGTCCGTATTAAATCTATCCTGAACAGATACCGGGAAGAAGGGGGAAATCCTGAAGAAGGACAGATCCTGGGAGCTGCCAACGACAGTGAAAAAACCCTGATGATGGTGCTGTCCAGACTGAATTCTGTAATAGCGCCAGCGTTCCAGGAAAAAGCACCTCACAAGATCTGCTCATACATTTATGAACTGGCAAATGCTTTTAACAGTTTTTATCATGAGACAAAAATCCTGGGAGAAGAAAACGAAGGACAGAAGACTTCCTGGATACAGGTGCTGGTCCTGACGAAGAAAGTACTGGAAACCTGTATCGGCCTTTTAGGCTTTGAGGCTCCTGACAGAATGTAAAGGAATTGATAATGAAATAATGGAGAATGGCCGAATATATCCTGGATAGTCCAACAGAACGATTTCCAGATATTTTCGGCCATATTTTTGTGAAAACAGGGGAAATATATCTTTGGGGCAGATTTTATGTTAAAATAAAAAAATCAAAAAATATCGGGGGAAACAAAATGGAAAATATGAAAATCAGATACTTGGAAACCCTGGCTGAGCTGTATCCCACGATTGCTCAGGCCTCCACTGAGATCATCAACCTTCAGGCCATTTTGAATCTGCCAAAAGGAACAGAACATTTTTTGACAGATATCCACGGAGAGTATGAGGCATTTGCCCATGTCCTGAAAAACGGTTCCGGCTCTGTCCGGAGAAAGATCAAGCAGGTGTTCGGCCATACCTTAAGTGAAAAAGATCAGCGGGCCCTGGCAACGCTGATCTACTATCCGAAGGAAAAAATGGATTTGGTAAAAAAGCAGGAGACCAATATGGAGGAGTGGTATAAGATTACTCTTTACCGGCTCATTGAAGTGTGCAAAAGGACGGCTTCCAAATATACCCGTTCCAAGGTGCGCAAGGCTCTGCCAAAAGATTTTTCCTATGTGATCGAGGAACTGATCACTGAGCGTCCGGAAATCACAGACAAGGAATCTTACTATGAGCAGATCATACATACGATCATTGAAATCGGACGGGCAGAAAAATTCATTGTGGCCCTGTCTGAATTGATCCAGAGGCTGGTGGTAGACCATCTTCATGTACTGGGAGACATTTATGACAGAGGGCCCGGACCTCATAAAATCATGGATGAGCTGGAAAAATACCATTCTCTGGATATCCAGTGGGGCAATCATGATATTGTGTGGATGGGAGCCGCCGCAGGACAGACCTGCTGTATTGCCACAGTAATCCGGAACTGTGCGAGATACGCAAATCTGGATATTTTGGAAGATGGCTACGGAATTAATCTTCTTCCTCTGGCCACCTTTGCTCTTACTTATTATAAGGATGATCCATGTTCCTGTTTTAAAATCAAAGGACATAATGAATTAAATCCTGCAGAGCAGGACCTGAATATGAAAATGCACAAAGCCATCACTATCATCCAGTTCAAACTGGAAGGCCAGCTTCTTATGAAACGCCGGGAATTTAAAATGGCTGACAGAGCCCTGCTGGATGACATTGATTATGAAGAGGGGACCATACGCCTGGGACAGAAAACTTTCCACCTGCTGGATAAAAGCTTTCCGACTATAGATCCGGATAATCCCTATGAACTGTCTAAAGAAGAAGAGGAAGTAGTTGAACGGCTTACCTTTGCTTTTGAAAATTGTGAAAAGCTTCAGAGGCATATGCGTTTTCTGCTGAAAAAAGGAAGCCTTTATAAGATCCATAACCGGAATCTTCTTTATCATGGATGCATCCCTTTAAACGAGGATGGAAGTTTCAAAGAGGTCGATATTTACGGAAAGGTATACAAAGGGAAAGCTCTCTATGATGTGCTGGAGACCTATGTGCGGAAAGCTTTCGTAGCTATCGACAAAGAAGAAAAGGAGAAAGGAAAAGATATTCTCTGGTTTATCTGGTCCAGCCCCTCATCTCCGCTATTCGGAAAAGATAAAATGGCTACCTTTGAACGATATTTTCTGGCAGAGGAAGAAACCCATGTGGAAAAGAAAAATCCTTATTATCGTTTCCTGGAAAACGAGGAGATCGTAGAAAACATTTTCAAAGAATTCGGCATTACCGGAGACTGCAGGCATATTGTGAACGGACATGTTCCAGTGCATCATACCGAAGGAGAAAGTCCTATCAAATGCGGCGGAAAGCTGCTGATCATTGACGGCGGTTTCTCAAAAGCCTATCAGAAAGTTACGGGGATCGCAGGATACACACTGATCTATAACTCCTGGGGAATGATCCTGGCGGCTCACGAGCCGTTTACTTCCACCCAGGATGCCATTACAAAAGAAAGTGACATTCTGTCGGACAGCATTCTGGTAAAAAAGACCACAGAAAGAAAAACTGTGGCAGAAACTGACAATGGATTAAAGATCAAAGAAAGGATAGCAGAACTCCAGGAGCTTTTAAAAGCTTACAGGGATGGTCTGCTGATCGAAAAGCTATGATTTGTAAAAAAATTTCTATACAGACTGAAAATTCATCAAGTGACGCATATTTAGAGACATATATCCTGGAAGACTTTTTAGATGAAAATCCGGAATGGAAACGGCCTCTGGTACTGATCTGTCCGGGAGGCGCCTATGCCATGACATCTAACAGAGAGGCAGAGCCTGTTGCTCTCCAGTTTAATGCTATGGGATATCATGCGGCGGTGCTCCGGTATTCCTGTGCTCCGGCAGTATATCCTGCAGCCCTCCATGAAACGGCATTGTCTGTGAAATATCTTCGGGACCATGAACAGCAGTGGCATATTGATCCAGAGAAGATCCTGATCATGGGATTTTCCGCAGGAGGCCATCTGGCTGCCAGTTACGGAGTCTTCTGGCAGGAGCCTCATATGGCGGAGGCAGCCGGATGTACTTCGGAATATCTCAGACCTCAGGGATTGATCCTCTGCTATCCTGTGATCAGCTCTGATGAGAAAATTGCCCATACGGAAAGCATCAGGAACCTTCTGGGAGATTCCTATGAAGCGCTTAAGGCGAAAATGTCGTTGGAAAACCAGGTGACCGGGAAGGTGCCAAAGACTTTTATATGGCATACTTTTGAGGATGCCACGGTGCCTTTCTGGAATTCCTTCCGATTTGTCCAGGCTTTGGGAGAAAAGAAAATTCCTGTGGAATATCATCTTTATCCCCAGGGTATTCACGGGCTTAGTCTTGCTACGGAAAGTGTTGCCCATCAGGATAAAAGCACTGTGGAAGAAGGCTGCCAGAGCTGGATGCCTCTTCTGAAATCCTGGCTTATGAGAAATTATGGATTGTGATCATAAGGAAAACTTGGCATTATGGAAAAAAAGACCTTGCAATAGGTAAATTATGTATGCTATAATGGTCGCGTTGTAAAAATATCACGTCTGTGGATTCCAAAGGACGGTGCTTTCAAAAGTCCCCGAGGAGTTGAGACAGGCGGAAGAAAAACCAAAAGGAGAGAAAAAAATGAGTGTTATTTCAATGAAACAGTTACTGGAAGCAGGTGTTCATTTCGGACACCAGACAAGAAGATGGAACCCTAAGATGGCTCCATACATCTACACAGAGAGAAACGGTATTTATATCATCGACCTGCAGAAATCTGTAGGAATGGTTGACGATGCTTACAAAGCTGTA
>DWUX01000145.1 GCA_019120545.1 Candidatus Blautia stercoripullorum
AATGAGTCCGTTGGATTTATCCGTAGAGGAATTGGACAAGGTTTTAGACCTGGCCAATGATATCGAAAAAAATCCGGAGAAATACGCTCATAAATGTGACGGAAAGATTCTTGCAACATTGTTTTATGAGCCAAGTACACGTACACGTCTCAGCTTTGAGTCAGCTATGCTGCGTTTAGGAGGAAAGGTTCTGGGATTCTCCAGCGCTAACTCCAGTTCTGCTGCCAAAGGAGAGAGTGTGGCGGATACTCTCCGGATGATTTCATGTTATGCGGACATCTGTGCTATGCGGCATCCAAAGGAGGGTGCACCTTTGGTTGGTTCCATGGCCTCTCAGATTCCGGTGATCAATGCAGGTGATGGGGGACATCAGCATCCTACCCAGACACTGACAGATCTGCTGACGATCCGTTCTATGAAAGGACGTCTGGACAATATTACTATCGGTCTTTGCGGAGATCTGAAATTCGGCAGAACCGTACATTCTCTTATTGAAGCCCTGGTAAGATATGAAGGCGTGAAATTTGTGCTGATATCTCCAGAAGAGCTTCGGATACCGGATTATATCCGGGAAGATGTACTGAAAGCCAGCGGCCATGAATTTCAGGAGGTAGAGCGCCTGGAAGATGCTATCCCCTATCTGGATCTTTTATATATGACCAGAGTGCAGAAGGAAAGATTTTTCAATGAAGAAGATTATGTGAGAATGAAGGATTTTTACATTCTGGACAAAGCCAAAATGGAATTGGCCGGACCGGATATGCTGGTGCTTCATCCATTGCCGAGAGTGAATGAAATTTCTGTGGAGGTAGATTCTGATCCGAGAGCCGCCTACTTTAAGCAGGCCAGATATGGAGTTTATGTGCGTATGGCATTGATCCTGAGCCTTCTGGGAATGGGGGTGGAATTATGTTAAATGTAGGACAGTTAAGTGAAGGTGTTGTGTTGGACCATATCAAAGCCGGCAAGAGTATGACCATTTATCATGATCTTGAGCTGGATAAGCTGGACTGCTGCGTGGCTATCATTAAGAATGCCAGAAGTGAAAAAATGGGCAGGAAAGATATTATTAAGGTAGAGTGTCCTATTGATACCCTGGATCTGGATATTCTGGGATTTATTGATCACAATATCACGGTAAATATTATAAAAGACGGAGAGATTGTAGAGAAAAAGAAATTAAGTCTTCCTAAAGAAGTGCATAATGTGATCAAATGTAAAAATCCAAGATGTATTACTTCTATCGAGCAGGAACTGGAACAGATCTTTATCTTGGCAGATCCAAAGAAAGAAGTTTACCGCTGTAAGTACTGTGAAGAAAAATACAGAGGAAGCAGAAACAAATAGAGCTATATAAAGTTATCAAAGAGCCGCCGCAGTTTTATGGGCGGCTCTTTTGGCAGGAAATTTTGGAATCAGATGAGACATAGAAAGTCAGAAATCTGGAAAATCCGCAGAAAACACTGGACATTTGACACTGAAAAAGCTATTATTTATACAATGCGGAATTATATTCTGCCATACGAAAGTAGATAGGGAAGTCCCTAAGGAGGATATGAAATGAAGAAAGTTGTAAAATTCGGGGGCAGCTCTCTGGCCAGTGCAGCCCAGTTTGAAAAAGTAGGAGCAATCATCCGGGAAGACGAAAGCAGAAGATATGTAGTGCCTTCCGCGCCTGGAAAGCGTTTTTCTGAAGACACAAAGGTAACAGATTTATTATATGCGTGTTACCGCAGCGCAGCTGATGAAGAAAAATTTAATAAAATTTTAGATGAGATCAAAAGCCGTTATCAGGAGATTATAGACGGACTGCACCTGTCTTTGTCGCTGGCAGAAGACTTTGCTCTGGTAGAAGAAAATTTCAAAAAACAGATCGGAGAGGAGTATGCAGCTTCCAGAGGCGAATATTTGAACGGAAAGATCATGGCAGCGTATCTGGGATTTACTTTTGTAGACCCTGCGGAAATGATCCGTTTTGACGGGAACGGCCAGTTTGACGGAGAAATTACAGAAAAACTGGTGGCTAAAAAACTGGGAGATTTAGAGCACGCTGTGGTTCCTGGATTTTATGGGGCTAAGGAAGACGGTACTATCAAGACATTTTCCAGAGGAGGGTCTGATATCACAGGTTCTATCGTAGCCGGAGCAGTCGATGCTGATCTCTATGAAAACTGGACAGATGTATCAGGCTTTCTGCTGACAGATCCCAGGATCATTCCTAATCCAAAGCCTATTGATACGATTACTTACCGGGAATTAAGAGAACTGTCTTACATGGGAGCTACAGTCCTTCATGAGGATGCTATTTTTCCTGTGAGGAAAGCAGGAATTCCTATCAATATCCGTAATACTAATGCTCCGGAAGATCCAGGCACCATGATCGTGGAAGATACCTGCAAGAAGCCGCCCTATACTATCACCGGTATTGCGGGTAAGAAAGGCTTCTGTTCTTTAAATATTGAAAAGTCTATGATGAATTCTGAAATCGGTTTTGGCAGAAAAGTGCTTCAGGTTCTGGAAGAGCAGGGGATTGCTTTTGAACATATTCCTTCAGGGATTGATACGATGACGATTTTTATCCATCAGGATGAATTTGCACAAAAGGAGCAGCAGGTGATCTCAGGAATTCACAGGGTCGTGAAGCCTGATTATATGGAATTAGAAACAGATCTGTCTCTTATTGCCGTTGTCGGAAGAGGCATGCGTTCTAACCGTGGCACTGCCGCAAGAATTTTTGCTGCTCTGGCTCATGCAAATGTAAATGTTAAAATGATCGATCAGGGATCCAGCGAGCTGAATGTGATCGTAGGTGTACGGGACGAGGACTTTGAGCCTGCAATCCGGGCAATCTATGATATTTTTGTTGAGACACAGATTTAAGGACAGCAGGAGAAGCACTATGAAAGGTAGAAAAACATCTTTACTGAAATGGGCGGCAATGATAGAACTGGTGATCGGCGCCTATAATCTTATGACAGGTGTTATGTCGGCATATGTATTGATTACGGATCTGGATGGAGTTATGGCTTCTTTTGCGGATAGCGGTGTAGAGTATTCTGCAGCTATTTTAGGCGTTTCTGTAGCGATTACTGCCTTAGGCGGTCTGATCATGGCGGTGGCCGGAGGGATCGGTATGGTTTTTAGTTCCCTCCAGGGAAAACAGAAGCTTCCTATATACTGCGGATATGGATTATTCGCCTTTGTGATCCTGTCAGATATCATACAGATCGCGACCATGGGAGCCGGTTTTTCATTGTCTATGCTGTTTCCTTTTGTACTTCACGGATTTTATATGTGGGGAGCTGTGAAAAATAAAAAAGAACTGGATGGAGCAGTAATGTAAGGGGCGTCAGATGATAATGTATGAACATAAAACTCAGTATTATGAGACGGACCAGATGGGGATCATTCACCATTCCAATTATATCCGCTGGTTTGAGGAAGCCAGAGTGGATTTTATGGACCGCTGCGGCTTTTCCTACGCCCAGATGGAGAAAGACGGGCTGATCAGTCCGGTGCTTTCTGTGTCCTGCGAGTATAAGACCATGACTCATTTTGGTGATACTGTGACAATAGAGACAGAAATCATGAAATATAATGGTATTAAACTGGAACTTTCCTACACTGTCCGTGATAAAGAGACCGGGGAGATCCGTTGTACAGGAAAAAGCAGTCACTGCTTTCTGGACCGGGAAGGTAAGGTGGTTTCTTTAAAACGAGGCTGGGATAAATACCATCAGGGATTTTTGAAAGAACTTATTAAATAAGTATGACAATCCGGATTTCCTATTGACAAAGAAGTCCGGATTTTTTATACTACAAGTGTACTAAGACACATAGTACACTTAATACGCAGCAAAATGAATATAACAGGCAGAAGGGAGGAGACAGATTGATTATTATTGATTATCAGAATCGAAAGCCGATCTATGAGCAGATCGTGGAGAAATTTCAGATGCTGATTATAAAGGGAATTCTGGAAGCGGATTCCCAGATGCCTTCCGTCAGAACTCTGGCCAGCGAGCTTTCGATCAATCCCAATACTATCCAGAAAGCCTATACGATCCTGGAACAGCAGGGATATATCTATCCTGTGAAGGGCAGAGGAAATTTTGTGTCAGGGAATCAGGCTTTGAAGACAAAGAAGGAAGAGGTTTTTTTCCAGAAGCTGCGGGATGTTGTTCAAGAAGGAAAGGAACTTGGAATAGAAAAAGAACGATTTATTGCCAAGACGGCTGAATTTTATGAGGAGGATAAAGTATGATAAAAACAGAGGGACTATGTAAGAGATTTGATTCTCTTCAAGCCGTAGACCACATATCTCTCACTATAGAGGACAGCAGTATTTTTGGACTGGCAGGAACTAACGGAGCGGGAAAGAGTACCTTTCTCAGAATGCTGGCAGGCGTATTAAAACCGGATGAAGGGGAGATTTCCATAGACGGAGAGCCGGTCTTTGAAAATCCAAAGATCAAAGAAGAAATTTTTTTCCTGCCGGATACCGCTTATTTCTTTCCTAATGCTTCTATTGCCGATATGGAAGAATATTATGCTGTTTATTACCCGCGTTATAACAGGAAGAGAGTGAAAGATCTGACAGAAAAAATAGGACTGGATTATAAAAGAAAAATCAGCACCTTTTCCAAAGGAATGAAGCGGCAGGCGGCTTTGATACTGGGGATCTGTGCAGGAACAAAATATATTTTCTGTGATGAAACATTTGACGGACTGGATCCGGTGATGAGACAGGCGGCTAAAGGTCTTCTGGCTTATGAAGTGGCTAACCGGTCCTTTTCTCCCATTATTGCTTCCCATAATCTCCGGGAGCTGGAGGATATCTGTGATCATGTAGGACTTCTTCACAAGGGAGGCGTTCTTCTTTCTAAAGATATAGAAGAAATGAAGGAAAATATCCATAAGGTGCAGTGCGTGATCCCTGATCAGAAAGAAGAAGAGGCTCTGCTGAAAGAACTCCAGGTCCTTCAGTATGAAAAAAGGCTTTCTTTGCTGACCATGGTAGTCCGGGGAGACAGAGAAGAGATCATGAAAAAGATCCACAGAAGAAATCCTCTTTTTGCAGAAGCGATTCCGCTGACGTTGGAAGAAATTTTTATCAGTGAAACGGAGGTAGCAGGATATGACATCAAGAAATTATTTGCTTAAAAGTATAAAAGGTAATATCCGGAGAAATTTCTGGCTAATGATCTTATTTTTCCTGGCCTTTTTGGCGGCTATGCCTGTAGGTACTCTGACAGCACTGGACGGGGCAAGACATACCTATAGAGCCGGCCAGGTTTATCTTAGAAATACCGTTATGCATTGCGCAGAAAATTCATTGATCCTGGTTATGGTAATGATATGCGGAGCTTTGGCAGCCCTGGCAGTTTTTTCCTATCTTTATTCCCAGGAGAAAATAGATTTTTACCATAGTCTTCCTCTGAAAAGAGCAGAGCTTTTTACGGTACAGTTCCTTAGCGGATTTCTTATGTTTTTGATACCATATGTTATAAATGTAGTGCTTACCCTGGCTGTAGGATTCTTTTACGGAGGGGTGGATCAGACTGTATTAAAGATCGTCGGCGCACATACTCTGCTAAATGTAATATATTTTCTGGCTATATATGGGGCCGCGGTTCTGGCAATCCTGCTTACCGGAAATCTGTTTATGGGAATCCTGGGATTTTTTGCGCTGATATTTTACGGACCGGTTCTTTATATGACTTTTGTCCGGATGAATGAACGATTTTTTGAGACAATTGTCCAGGAACTGGATCGGGATTCGGGAGTATTTTTAAGCCCTGCTACTGCTTATATAGCTGGAAACACGGCTGTTTCTAATATTAAATGGCTGGGGATCTATCTCCTTTACGGAGCGATCCTGGCAGTGATCCTGATCTTGGGAGATATTTGGATTTATCGGATGCGCTCTTCTGAAAGTTTTCATAAAGCCATTGCTTTTAGAAAGCTGGAGCCGGTGATCAAGATTTGTATCATTCTTCCGGCAGCTCTTCTTGTAGCTTTGTTTTTCAGCGGATATATGTATAATCAATTTTTATGGATGGTAGTGGCTGCCCTGGCGCTTGCTCTGGTATTTTCTATGATTTTTGATTTCCTGTGTACTATGGATATCTTCAGAGCTTTGAAACCTAAGGTATCTACAGGAGTGATCCTGGCCGGACTGATCCTGATCCTGGGAGGCTATCGGACAGACATTACAGGAGTGGATACCTTCCTGCCAAAGGAAGATAAGATCGCCTCTATGTCTTTATACCTGCCCAGCATTACTACACAGTTTCAGTATCCGGAAAATATTGGAGCAGAGAGTCCTTCCTTTACGCAGAGCTTAACAGAACAGTCTGTAGAAAATTTTCAGGAAATTTATGCCCTGGCCGAAAAGGGAGTGGATTATTTTAAGAAAAATAAGGACTATGCAGCCGATGTACAGACTTTGCAGGAGGACGGAAGAAGCGCAGAGACTACAATGGTATCTGTTTATATAGGATATCATATGAAGTCTGGACAGAACGTATACCGTATGTATTATCTGCCGGAGACAGAGGAACTGGTGGAAAATATAGGACGGGTATATGATAACTGGGAATACCGGGAATCTATTCTTCCTACCACTTATATTTCAGCTGAAGATATAGACAATATATATACCTACAGCTTTTCTGAAACTGGAAAGCCTCTTACGATTTCAGATGAAAAATTAAGCGCTTTGATAAAGACGTATCAGAGTGAGCTGGAAAATATGACTTTCGCTCAGAGCCAGGACGAAAAAATCGTAGGATGGATGGAAGTTCATGAAGGGGTACAAACGGAAGAAGGCAGCATGGAATATAGCACGGATTCTTCCTATTCCTACAGCTATAATCTCCCGGTATATGCCGGTTTCCAGAAAACCAGAGACATGCTGGAAAAAATGGGAAACCCCATGCCTGAAAGCATAGACCAGGATCAGGTGGAATCCATAGTTTTAAGCCGATATCTCTATGAGAACGGAGAAGATCAATATCTGGAAAAAGAGTATACTGCCCAGGAGGATATTCAGAAAATCATATCCCAGGCTACGTTCGGAGAGGGAAGGTTTAGTGTGGGAAGCCATATGAATTATGATATTACTTGTGAGATTGTATGGAAAGATAAAGAAAAAGAAAATCTGGTCTTTTCAATTTTTGAGGACAGCAGCCTGACGAAGATCTTAGAACAATTAAATCAAGCACATTCTGACTAAAACTTTGTATAAAAAAAGAATCGAAACAGAAAGCTTAGAACAAGCGTTGTTTCGGTTCTTTTTTCATTGACAAGAAAGAACCGGGAAAGGTACAATAGAATAAAATACTTGTTTTAAAACAGCGGAGATGTATAAATGGACAGAGAATTGAATTTAGAGAATGAAAGGGAATTAACAGCTTTAGGAAAGGCTCTTTCTTCGGAAACACGCATCAAGATTCTTCATGTGCTGGGAAACGGCCCTCTGTGTGTAAATGAAATCGCGGAAATTTTAGAAATCCCTGCTTCCTCAGCAGCTCTGAATATCCGTGTTCTGGAGGATGCGGGACTGATTAGGACGGAATTGAAACCTGCGGCCAGAGGATCCATGAAAATGTGTATTCCTCAGGAAGGAAAAATAATCCTGGATTTTCAGAGACAGGAGGAACGGAAAAAAGTAGAGATCATTTCCATGCCTGTAGGAAATTATGTAGATTACAAGGTTACTCCCACTTGTGGAATGGTAAATGAAGAGGGATATATTGACGGAGAAGATGAACCCAGATGTTTTTATGATCCTAAGAGAACTACAGCAAAACTGATCTGGTTTTCTTCCGGTTATCTGGAATATCGTTTTCCCAATGCCGTTCTTCAGGGAGAACCGGCCAGGGTCTTGGAATTTTCTGCTGAACTGTGTTCAGAGGCTCCGGATTATAATCTGGACTATCCTTCAGATATTACATTATGGATCAATGGGAAGGAGGCAGGAACCTGGAATTGTCCTTCCGATTTTGGAGGACGGCGGGGCAAGCTGAATCCGGATTGGTGGGAGGACAGCAAAAGCCAGTATGGAAATCTGAAAACCTGGAGGCTGGATTCTACAGGGACCTATTTAGATGGAGAAAGAAGCGCGCCCTTTAAGATCCAGGACTATTGTCTGGCAGAGGGTCCCTATATTTCAGTAATTCTCGGAAATAAGGAAGAGGCAGAACATGTGGGCGGGGTAAATGTTTTCGGAAGCTGCTTTGGCGATTATCCTCAGGATCTGGTCATGAAAGTAAAATTTTAAAAAAGGTCTTTACAAACCTGTGATCTGTGCTATAATTGCGATAGAAACATAAAAAATGAAATAAAACATAAATAATGTTTTGAAGAAGCGATAGCATGGAGGTAGAAAAATGCAGCAGCAATTGGTTGAGAAGTTTCAGGAACTTTTTGGAAATGGCGGGGATATCCGGTTCTATTTTTCACCTGGACGAGTGAATCTTATTGGAGAACATACAGATTATAACGGCGGACATGTTTTTCCATGTGCCTTGACCATTGGCACCTACGGTGTAGCCAGAAAAAGGGAGGATCGGAAAATCCGGCTTTATTCTGAAAATTTCAGCAAAATGGGAGTGATCGAAACTAGTCTGGATGATCTGGTGTATAGAGACAGCGCCGGCTGGACCAACTACCCCAAGGGAATTGTCTGGACCTTCCAGGAAAAAGGATATCCTGTAGAAAAAGGATTTGATATGCTGATGTATGGAAATATTCCCAATGGCTCAGGCCTGTCTTCTTCTGCCTCTGTGGAGCTTCTTATGGGAATTATACTGAAGGATCTGTTTGGATATGAGGAATTGTCTATGATCAATCTGGCTCTTATCGGGCAGTATGGAGAAAATAATTTTAATGGTATGAACTGTGGGATCATGGATCAGTTTGCGATTGCCATGGGAAAGAAAGATCATGCGATTTTCTTGGATACTCAGAATCTGCAGTATGAATACGCTCCAATCCATATGGAGGGATATAAGATCGTTATTGCCGCCAGCAATAAAAAGAGAAGGCTGACAGATTCTAAATATAACGAAAGAAGGGCGGAGTGCGAGGAGGCCCTGAAGGATATCCAGAAAGTGAAAAATATACAGGCCCTGGGAGAATTGACAGAGGAAGAGTTTGAGCAGGTGAAGGAAGCTATAAAAAATCCTGTCTGCTGCAGAAGGGCGAAACATGCTGTTTATGAAAATCAGAGGACTATAAAGGCGGTAAAAGCTTTAAAAAATAATGATCTGGAGACTTTCGGAAAGCTGATGAATGAATCTCATGTGTCTTTGCGAGATGATTATGAAGTGACCGGGAAAGAGTTGGATACTCTGATAGAAGCTGCCTGGGAGCAGGAAGGTGTCATCGGATCCAGAATGACAGGAGCAGGGTTTGGAGGCTGTACAGTAAGTATTGTAAAAGAAGATGCTGTAGATGCCTTTGTTAAAAACGTCGGAGGAATCTATAACAGGGAAATCGGTTATGGGGCGGATTTCTATGTGGTAGAGATCGGCGACGGAACAAGAAGAATTGCCTGAGGGCACAAAAGAAAGGGGAAGGGTGAAAATATGCTGAACAAAAACATCAGAGATCTGGTACAGTATGGAATTGATACAGGACTGGTGCCGGAGTGCGAGAGGATTTACACAACAAATCTTTTGCTGGATATTTTCCATGAAGATGAGTACAAAGAACCGGAAGGCCAGGATGTGTGTAAGGACCTGGAATCAATCCTGAAAGAGCTCTTAGACGAGGCTGTTAAAAGAGGAATCATTGAAGACAGTATTGGATACAGGGATCTTCTGGACACTAAGATCATGAACTGTCTGGTTCCAAGACCGGCTCAGGTTCAGGAAAAATTCTGGGAAGAATATGAAAAGAGTCCGGAGGCCGCAACTGAATTTTTCTATAAATTCAGCCAGGATACTGACTATATCCGCCGCTACCGTATAAAGAAGGATAGAAGATGGACTGTGGAAAGTCCTTACGGGACCATAGATATTACCATCAATCTTTCTAAGCCTGAGAAAGATCCAAAGGCTATCGCCGCTGCAAAGAATGCAAAACAGAGCAGCTATCCCAAATGCCAGCTCTGTATGGAGAATGAAGGATATGCAGGAAGACTGAACCATCCTGCCAGAGAAAACCACAGGATCATTCCCATTACCATTAATGGCAGCAAGTGGGGATTCCAGTATTCTCCATATGTATATTATAATGAACACTGCATTGTCTTTAACGGCGAGCATATTCCGATGAAGATCGAGAGAAATACTTTTGTGAAACTTTTTGATTTTATTAAACTGTTTCCTCATTATTTCCTTGGCTCTAATGCGGATCTGCCTATCGTAGGAGGTTCTATTTTAAGCCATGACCATTTCCAGGGAGGGCATTATACCTTTGCTATGGCAAAGGCGCCTATGGAAGAAACTGTTGTGATCCCGGGATATGAAGATGTGGAGGCAGGAATTGTAAAATGGCCTCTTTCTGTTCTGAGGATCCGGAGCAAGGATGAAAAAAGGCTTATTGATCTGGCAAGCCATGTACTGGAGGTATGGAGAGGATATACAGATGAAGCTGCCTTTATTTTTGCAGAGACAGATGGAGAGCCCCATAACACTATTACCCCTATTGCCAGAAAGAAGGGGGATATGTTTGAACTGGATCTGACCCTGCGGAATAATATCACTACAGAGGAGAATCCTCTGGGCGTATATCATCCTCATGCTCAGTATCACCATATTAAGAAGGAAAATATCGGCCTGATCGAAGTTATGGGTCTGGCAGTGCTTCCCGCAAGATTGAAAGAAGAGCTGGAACTTTTGGCTGAATATATTCTGGATGGAAAAGATCCTTCAGAAAATGAAATTTTGGAAAAGCACAGTGACTGGGTGAAGGAATTCCTTCCAAAATATTCTGAGATCACAAAGGATAATGTAATGGATATCCTTCAGGAAGAAGTGGGACAGGTATTTGTCCACGTACTTGAGGATGCTGGTGTTTACAAATGCACACCGGAAGGAAGAGAAGCTTTCCGCCGCTTTATCAAGGCTTTATAAGGAAAAAACAAAAAAATAAAGGAAACAAAAAAGATAGGCGTTCCTGCCTGTCTTTTTTGTTTCCTTTATGCTATACTACTGTAAAAAGAGAGAATTATCCAATAACAAGGAGAACAGACATGAAGGAAAAAATCCTGCTGATAGACGGACATAGTATTTTAAACAGAGCTTATTACGGCCTGCCGGAGCTTACGAACTCTGAGGGACTTCATACCAATGGGATTTACGGATTTCTCAATATCCTTTTTAAAATGCTGGAAGAAGAAAATCCGGATTATCTTACCGTGGCATTTGATCTTTCCGCTCCTACGTTCCGCCATAAAATGTATGATGCCTACAAAGGCACCAGGAAACCTATGCCGGGAGAGCTGAGAGAACAGGTGCCGGTAATGAAAGATGTGCTGCAGGCTATGGGAGTGAATGTTGTGTCTAAAGAAGGATACGAGGCTGACGATATTCTGGGAACGCTGGCGAAGAAAAGCGAAGCTCAGGATATGGATGTGACGATTCTTTCTGGAGACCGGGATCTCCTTCAGCTTGCCACAGATCATATTTGTATCCGGATTCCCAAAACTAAGGGAGGAAAGACTACTATTGAAGACTATTATGCAAAAGATGTAAAGGAAGCTTATCAGCTTACCCCGCCTCAGATTATCGAACTAAAGGCGTTAATGGGGGATTCTGCCGATAATATTCCGGGACTTCCGGGAGTCGGGGAAAAAACCGCCACAAAACTTCTTTTGGAATATGGTACGGCGGAGAATGCCTATGCCCATGTAGAGGAGATCAAGCCAAAGAAAGCCCAGAATGCCTTTTTGGAACATTATGATCTGGCAGTGCTGAGCAGGAAGCTTGCCACAATCGATACAGACAGTCCGGTAGAGCTGGATAGAGAAAAGGCGAAAGTTCACGATTTTTATACCCAGGAGGCCTATGAGTTTTTTAAAGAGCTGGAATTTAAAAATTTTCTTTCCAGATTTCAGGATAAAGGCGAAGAGATAAAGGCGGAAGAATATTTCCAGACAGTTACGGATTTTTCTCTGTCTGAGGAAATTTTCCAGAAGGCAGAGGGAAAAGAGGGCATTGGCCTGGAACTGCTGGAAGAGGGAGAATGTTTCATCGGATTAGGCCTTGCTTATGAGGAAGAGGAAAAAATGCGGGTATACTGTTTTCTGCCTCAGGGATTTTTAAACAGGGAATATCTTACCGGAAAAGCGGCGGAATTATGCAGCCATGGGAAAATGACGGCTTCCCTGGATATTAAGTCTATGATCAGGCATTTAGATATTCAGGAGCATACCGCGATGTTTGACGCAGGGATCGCGGCATATCTGCTGAATCCGCTAAAATCCAAGTATACTTACGATGATATCGCCAAGGAATACCTGGGAGAGCTTCTTCCTGCAAAAGAAGATTTGATCGGGAAGCTTACTTATCAGAAGGCTGCAAAGGATGAAGCCTATGAGCATGAAGTGTCCAAAAGTATCTGCTATATGGCTTATGTAGCCTTAAAGTCCAGAAAACCTCTTTTAGAAGCGCTGGAGAATACCGGTATGAAAAAGCTTTTTACAGATATTGAAATGCCTCTTCTTTTTACCCTGTCGGATATGGAGAAAGAAGGCATCGGCGTGAATGCAGAGGAATTGAAGGAATATGGAGAAAAACTTCAGGTCCGTATCCAGGAACTGGAAAAGAAAATCTGGGAAGAAGCAGGAGAGGAGTTTAATATTAATTCTCCAAAGCAGCTGGGAGTCATTCTTTTTGAAAAAATGAAGCTGCCGGGAGGAAAGAAAACAAAAACCGGATATTCCACGGCAGCAGATGTACTGGATAAGCTGGCTCCGGATCATCAGATCGTGGCAGATATTCTGGAATACCGGCAGCTTGCAAAGTTAAAATCCACCTATGCGGACGGACTGGCAAATTATATTGATGAGAACGGAAGAATCCATTCTACTTTTAACCAGACCATCACTGCAACGGGAAGGATCAGCAGCACAGAGCCGAACCTTCAGAATATTCCCATAAGGACAGAACTGGGAAGGCTTCTGAGAAAAGTCTTTATTCCAAAAGAAGGATATGTATTCCTGGATGCAGATTATTCACAGATAGAGCTTCGGGTGCTGGCTCATATGTCTGGAGATGAAAAATTGATCCAGGCTTACCGGGAAGCTCAGGATATCCATAAGATCACAGCTTCACAGGTTTTTCATGTGCCTTTTGAGGAGGTAACTCCTCTTCAGAGGAGAAATGCCAAAGCTGTAAATTTCGGGATTGTTTATGGTATCAGTTCCTTCGGACTGAGCCAGGATCTGAGCATTACCCGAAAAGAAGCCGCTCAGTATATTGAGAATTATTTTGAAACATATCCTAAAATCAAAGGATTTCTGGACGGTCTGGTAAAACAGGCAAAAGAGCAGGGATATGTATCTACTATGTTTGGAAGAAGACGTCCTGTACCGGAATTAAAATCCAGTAATTTTATGCAGCGTTCTTTTGGCGAACGGGTGGCTATGAATTCACCTATCCAGGGAACGGCGGCGGATATTATAAAAATCGCTATGAACCGGGTGAGCAGACGGCTGAGGGAGGAAAAACTTAAATCTAAATTGATCCTTCAGGTTCATGACGAGCTGCTTATTGAAACTGCTAAAGAAGAAGAAGCCAGGGTGGCCGTTATCCTGGAAGAAGAAATGAAAGGAGCGGCAGATTTGTCCGTGGCTTTGGAAGTAGATATGCATACTGGTGAAAACTGGTATGAAGCAAAGTAAAGACGGATATGAAGGAGGGAAAGGTATGAGAGTAATCGGTGTAACAGGAGGCGTGGGATCTGGAAAAAGCGCTGTTTTAAACTATATTGAAGCCCATTTTGATGCAAGGATCGTGAAAGCAGACGATGTAGGGCATATGCTTATGATGCCCTGGGGAACCTGTTATGAGCCGGTGATCCGGCTTTTCGGAGATTGGATCGTCAATGAAGACGGTTCCCTGGATCGAAGCTCCATTGCTCAGATCGTATTTAAAGACCGGGAAATGCTGAAAAAACTGAACTCTATCATACATCCTGAGGTAAAAAAATATATCTTAAAGGAAATTGAAAGAGCGAAAAAAGAAGAGACAGAATTCTTCTTTATTGAGGCTGCTCTTCTTTTAGAAGAAAAATATGATGAAATCTGCGATGAGATATGGTATATTTATTGCGAAAAAGAAGTCAGGATGGAGCGGCTGCGCCATGACCGGGGATATTCGGACAAGAGGATACGCCAGGTGATGGAGAATCAGCTTCCTGATGAGGAGTATGAGGCTCATTGTGACTTCCAATTATATAACGATGAAGATGTGGCCCATACCTATCTTCAGATCGAGCGAAGGATGAGAACATATTATGAATCTGTGTAGTATAGCCAGCGGCAGCAGCGGCAACTGTATTTATGTAGGAAGCGATCACACCAGCCTGCTGATAGATGTGGGGATCAGCAAGAAGCGTATTGAGGAAGGACTGCGCAGTATTGACCGGAGCTGTCAGGAGTGTGACGGGATTTTGATCACTCACGAACATTCCGATCATATCAAGGGACTGGGAGTGATCTCCAGAAAACATGAGATACCGGTATACTGTACAAAAGGGACCATGGAGGCGATCCAGAAGATGAACAGTCTGGGAAAACTGCCTCCAGATCTTTTTCACGTCATTGAGGCTGACCGCCCTTTTCAGATCGGAGATCTGGAGGTTAATCCTTTTTCCATCTCCCATGATGCGGCGGAGCCGGTGGGATACCGGATCAACCAGGGAAAGAAGTCTGTGGGGATCGCTACAGACCTGGGATATTACGACGAGTACATAGTCCAGAATCTTTCCGGTCTGGATGTGCTTCTTTTAGAGGCAAATCATGACGTGAACATGCTTCAGGTGGGAAGATATCCCTATTACCTGAAACAGAGGATCCTGGGAAAAAAGGGACATTTGTCAAATGAAACAGCGGGAAGACTGCTCTGCAGACTTCTCCATGACCGCCTTCAGGCGGTTTTTCTGGGGCATCTAAGCCAGGAAAACAATTACGAAGCACTGGCCTATGAGACCGTGTGCTCAGAGGTGACTATGGGAGAAAATCCTTGGACTTCCTCTGATTTTAAGATTACTGTGGCCCACAGGGACAGAATTTCTGACCTGGTCACTGTTTAGAAAAGGAGCAGAATCATGAAGAAAACAATTATTACCGTAGTTGGAAAAGACACTGTAGGTATTATCGCAAAGGTATGTACTTACCTGGCAGAGAATAAGGTAAATATCCTGGATATTTCCCAGACCATCGTAGATGGGTATTTTAACATGATGATGATCACAGATACCAGCCTGTCCCCGAAAAAACTGGATACCCTTTCTGGGGAACTGGAAGAGGTAGGAAAAGAGATCGGTGTGGCGGTTCATGTACAGCATGAGGATATTTTTACAAAAATGCACCGTATTTGAGCAGCAGGGAGAAAGGACAGGTAAGACAGCTTATGATAAATATGTA
>DWUX01000146.1 GCA_019120545.1 Candidatus Blautia stercoripullorum
GAAATATCCGCAAAGGTTACCGGAACCCCCAGCTCCGGAGAGGATGTGCCCACCCTGCCGGGTGTCATGAGAAGAATATTTTTTCCCGATCCTTTATAATACCGGTTGATCTTTCCTACCGCTTCCGCCACCTGGTGCTTTTTTCCGTAGGGATATTCATAGTACAGTTTCGGCTCGATCTGTATGACCACATGGATCTGTTTTTTCAAAGAATTGCCCACAGAGGAATCCTTCAGATGGAAAAATGTCTTTTCCTTTGGAAGGCTGGGGATTTCCACTTTTCCTCCTCTGCTTCCCGTAAACAGGGGCCGGCACTGAAGAAGATTCACCACAAAGGCTCCCTCTTCGTCTATATTCACAGTGTATTCAATATCCACCGGATTTCCATAGACCTGTTCCAGAGTCTTCAAAAGCTTCTGCATAAGTCCTGTAAACTCCCGGTTTTCCAGAAGCTTCTGGCAGGTGACAAACCACACCTGGCGCCACCGTCCCATACGGTTCAGGGCTTCTTCTGCCTCATAGTCTCTCTCCATTATCGCCCGTTTATACCAGAGAGGCAGGATTTCCATAAGAGAATCTGTACTTTTGGTAAGAAGACGGTTTTCTTTTGTATCCAGCACATCCATATTTTTCTGGGAAAACCGGTGTTTATCCGCCACGTTTGTCTGCATGGACACTGCCGGCCGGTCCAGATTTACCAGTCTGGGATAATCGTTCTCTGTCCTGTCTACGGCCCTGGTCCCAAGACCTGCCACCAGCCGGAGCATTCCGGCGCTCCGATCCATATCTTTACTCCACTTGTAGGCGCTGTAGCTGTATCCCACCCCTGCCGCCGCAGGGAAGAAATAGTCTCCCCAGTGAGAGCCGGAAACCCGCTGGACCAGTACAGCCATCTGTTCATCCCGGTGTTCCAGGCCTCTCTGTTTCCTGTATTCCAAAGCGGATATGTCCATGATACTGGCATATACCCTCCGCACTGCGTCCTCAAAGACCTTCAGCCGTTCTTCCAGAGTTCCCTGATTTACACAGAACACAGACTCATATTTTCCTGCAAAGGCATTGCCGAATCCGTCTTCCAGGAAGCTGGAGGAACGGACGATTATGGGACTCTGGCCGAAATATTCCAGGACTGACCGGAACTTTTCCCGGATATTGGAAGGAAACTCCCCGGAGAGCAGGGCCTGCTGAAGCTGTCCGGCTTTTTCAAAATAGCCTTCTTCTGTCCTCTGGGCGATCCTGGTCTCCCAGCAGTTATTAGAAACAATATAGGTATAAAATACGTCTGAACCAATGTAATAGGAATCGTGAGCTTCCCTGTGAGCCCGGTATTCCGGCAGAAGGGTATGGACGATCTTCCTGGCCAGGAGCATACCGCAGGCCTTTCCTCCAATAGCGCCGCTGCCGATCATCCGGTCCCGGAGCTTGAAATAATCTTTGGGCTTAAAATATTTCTTCAGCATTTCCTGCAGCCGTTTATCCTTGGTCATAGTGCTTTCCAAAATCTGGTTTTCCGTCTCTTCCCGGAACCTTCCCTGCTGGTACTCCAGCTTTGCCATAGAAAAGAACCGGTCGTGGCTGTCAAAGTTCTGGTCTTGCTTCTGGGCCTCTTCCTCTTCCAGGATCTGATAGTACCGGCTCAATGCCACTCCCCCGTCTACTGCCTTAAAGTCTTCCAGATCCATACTGCAGGAATGAGGCAGGAACATTTTGGCAGAATACCGGTTCCACACCTTCAGAGGATGGACATAAAGCTTATCCCCTGTATGAACGTCTAAAAGAAGCTGGGTAGTATCCCGGATCCTGGCCACTGCGTCAAAGGAATGTCTGCCCCGGAGAAGAGGGAAATAGGCCACTGTGTCCAGCTTGAACAGATAGGGACAGGTTACCCGGAAAAAGTTCCCCATCATCAGGTCCGTATACCACACAGACTGAAGGGAAGAAAGACTGTCAAACACGTAAAAAGCGTCTTTCCCCTCTATCGTGATCCTGTTGTAAATATCCACGGTAAAAGCCTCAAAGCCTTTATCCGGATTAAACTCAAAAATCTTCAATCCCTCTCTGGGGGAAAGAAGGGGTTCATGGTCTGCAAACCGCATATAGATCAGGTTCCTCTTATCACGAATGGCCTGCTCCACAAAAGGCTCCATAAAATACCGGAATTCTTCCAGATCTGTCACCTGCCACACTACATTGTCTCCCATTCGGATATAGTCCAGCAGATCGTCCAGCCCCGGTATACCGCTTAAAACTCTGTCAAAGGCTCCCATAAATAACCTCCTGATAAAAATTAAAGGCGCTGACAGAGTCCTCTCTCCGTCAGCGCCTTTGCTGAATTCCTGATTCCCGCCCTCAGCGGGATATTTCACTTTCTGAATACAGTATAACAGATATTTTTTTCTTTGGCTATATTTCTTTTAAAAGACACTTCCCTTTTCCTTATGTATCCACCGGAACAGAAGCACTGCCGCCAGAATGGCCGTGAGACAATCTGAAACCGCCTGAGAAGCCAGGACGCCATTGTAGCCAAAAGTTTTTGAAGCCAGGAAGATCACAATAGCGAAGATCACGCCCTGTCTGCTCACAGACAGGAGGAAGGCTCCCAGA
>DWUX01000147.1 GCA_019120545.1 Candidatus Blautia stercoripullorum
GACGAATAAGGAGGAGTATCATTATGATATCAGCAGGAGATTTTAAAAATGGTCTCACACTGGAAATTGATGGTAATGTAGTACAGATTATGGAATTTCAGCACGTTAAACCGGGAAAAGGTGCTGCATTCGTTAGAACAAAATTAAAAAATGTAATTAACGGAGGCGTTGTGGAGAAAACTTTCAGACCTACAGAAAAATTCCCACAGGCTCGTATTGACCGTGTTGATATGCAGTACTTGTACAGCGATGGAGAACTGTTCAACTTTATGAACAATGAGACCTATGATCAGATCGCTATTGATAAGGAAACCGTAGGCGATTCTTTAAAATTTGTTAAGGAAAACGAAACCGTTAAAGTATGTTCCTATAACGGAAGTGTATTTGCTATCGAGCCGCCTTTATTTGTAGAACTGGAGATCACAGAGACAGAACCTGGATTTGCTGGAAATACAGCTCAGGGAGCTACTAAGCCGGCAACTGTTGAAACCGGCGCAGTAGTATATGTGCCGCTTTTTGTAAATCAGGGAGATGTGATCAAAATCGATACCAGAACAGGAGAATACCTGTCCAGAGTATAAGAAACGTAAGAGAACTGCTGCAGAAAGCTTTTTGCAGCAGTTTTTGTCATATTAAGCCTTTTTTATCTTTTTTCTGCATTCGCAGAAAATAATCCCCTATTCTAAATGAGTGTCAAAACAGTTATATTTTCAGGATTTTTAAATCCTGTATAAATATAAAATAAAAAGAAAGGATGGATGCCTATGGAGTATGAGACATTCAAAAAAGAACTGATGGACTGTCTTCTCCGAAAAACGGAAGAAGGGATAAAAATCAGGATCCAGACAGTTGAGAAGAACAATGGGATCAAGGCGGAAGCTGTGGTGATCCTGGGAGAGAAGGAGTGCATTGCACCTACAATTTACCTTCAGGAGTTTTATGAAGAGTGGAAAAGCAGCGGAAATATTGAGAGTGTGGCGGAGTTGATTTTAAAACGGAATGCCTGCCAGGAAAGAGAGGTGGATTTTTCTTTGGACTGTTTTGAAAATTATGAAGCAGCGAGAGGACAAGTATATTTTAAGCTGATCAATTATGAGATGAACCAGATTCTTCTGAGAAAAGTTCCCCACATAATTTATCTGGATCTTGCGGTTGTATTTTACTATCGACTGGAAAGAGGAAGATTTCAAGGTGCAACTATGCTGATCCATAATTGCAATCTGGATTCATGGAATATCAGTGCGCAGCAGCTGCTGGAAGATGCGGTAATGAATACCAGCAGGAAACTGCCCTACAAGTTTCAGGGCATGGATGCATTGATCCGAGAGCTGACAGGGGAAAATATATGTCAGTATGAAGGAGAAGAGATCATGTATGTCCTTACTAATCAGGAAAAATGTTTTGGGGCGGCGGTTTTGCTGTATCCTCATGTGTTAAGCCACATTTCAAAAATTCTGAGAAAAAATTTCTTTGTGCTGCCAAGCAGTATTCATGAATGTATTCTGGTCCCGGATCTGGGACAGTATTCCAGAGAAGAATTAGCAAAGATGGTAAAGGAAGTAAATCAGACTCAGGTAGAAGAGGAGGAGATTCTTTCTTATCAGGTTTATTATTATGACCGTCAGAAAGAAAAACTGATGATGTAGACAGGTGGGAAATACTGCCTGGTTTTTAATAGAAAACAGACAGTATTTCCCAAAATTACAGTTAAAAATGACAGAAATCATGCTAATACTTTACAAGTGAAAAAAAATGTGCTATGATATGCAAGATGTAATGATTAAGCACCCGTAGCTCAGGGGATAGAGCAGTGGTTTCCGGTACCATGTGTCGGGGGTTCGAATCCCTCCGGGTGTGTTTTATGCTTTGGGGAGAGCATGGAGTAAGGGAATGAAGGAGGACAGGTATGTTAGACGATTTCAGAGAATGGCTCTCAGATAATCTGAGGTATATTCTTCTGGGTCTGGCGATTCTGGCGGTTCTGCTTATCCTGTTTTTCGGAGGCCGTGCGCTGATTGGAGTTTTACGCAGTGAGCCTGCACAGGAAGAACAACAAACAGAACAAGAGAGAAATTCTTCGGAAGATACAGGATCTGAAGAAGTGGAAGAAACAGATACCAACGCTCTTGAAGAAAATGCGTACCCTGAAGTAAATATCTTGATTGAGTCCTTTTATGATGCGTGGGGACAGAAGAATGTAGATGCCATGAGAGAACTGACAGACAATTTCAGTTCTACAGATGAAGCGAAAGTTGTCAATGCAACCTATATAGAGAGCTATGACAACATTCAAGTCTATACCAAGAAAGGTCTGGATGATAACAGTTATGTGGTATTTGCAGCTTATGATCTGAAATTTCAGGGAATAGATACGCCGGCGCCGGGATTGTCCGAGCTGTATGTAATGAAGGATGAGAGCAATAATTGGCTGATTCATAATGACGAATCCGACCAGGAAGTTCAGGAGTGCATTGAGAAGACAAGACAGGAAGATGATGTTCAGGAACTGATTTCTCAGGTGGAAGAAAATTACAATCAGACTGTAGAGTCCAATGAAGAATTGAAAAGTTATCTGGAACAGCTTGGGGAAGAGACGAATACAGCTCTTATGGCAGACGACGGAGATATGCTTACAGCTGCAGAAGATTGTAATGTACGGGCAGATGCCAATACTTCTTCTCAGATATTAGGAAGACTTCAGGCAGGAGACCAGGTGAAAAAGCTGGAGAATGCTGGAGACAGCTGGATCAAAGTAGAATATAACGGACAGGAAGCTTATATACACAGTGACCTGTTGCAGTAAAAATTATGAAAGAAGAGGGTTATGGAATATTCCGTAACTCTTTTTTCTATAGGAGAGTCCTTTGGACTGCCTTATGGAATAAAAAAGTCTGCCCCATGAAACATATGCCAGGAACATCCTGGGTTTCTGCTTCATGGGGCAGCTTTTAAATAAGAATACAGATTCAAAAATTTCAATAGTGGATTTTTACGGAGTCGTGGCTGCAGATTCCGTTGTTGTATCTTCCTTCATTGCAGAAGTATCCAGGCTTCCATCTTCTTTCAGAAAATAAGATTTTCCTTCTATGGTGATCCAGCCTGTAGCCATAGAGCCGTCGCCGTTAAAGTAATACTGCTTATCTCCAATCTTTCGCCATCCGGTCATCAGCTGGCCGTTTGCCAGATAGTACCGTTTTCCCTGGCTCTCTACCCAGCCTTCCTGAAGCTTTCCGTCTCCAGTGAGATAATACCATTTTCCTTCGCTTTGGAAAAGACCAGTTTTTGCGCTTCCGTCTGTATCTATAAAATACCATTTATCATTTTGCTTCATCCATCCAGGATCTGCCAGGATTCCTTCTGGCGTAAGGAAATAACGCTTTCCATTTACTGTGATCCAGCCGGTCTGCTCTTTGCCGTCTGCGCCTACATAATGACGCTGATTTCCTTCATCTACCCAGGCGTTGGTTACCATGGCGCCGTCCTGTCCCATATAACGGCGGCTTCCATTATTAGTGATCCAGCCTGTAGCCATAGAGCCGTCTTCCCGGAAGAAATATGTCTTGCCGTCGATTTCCTTCATACCTGTGGAAACAGTGCCGTTTTCATCCAGGTAGTATCGTTTGCTGTCTTTGTCTGTCCACCCTGGAGATACAGAACCATCGTCCATGAACAGATGCTGCTGTCCGTCAATTTCTGTAAATCCTGTTGTCATTACACCGGTAGAAGAAAAATAATATTTTTTTCCATCAATATCGGCCCATCCAATCTTAGGAGAGCCATTTTCGTCCAGATAATATTTCCCACTTTCATCTTCAAACCAGCCGGTCTCAGGAGTTCCATCAGAATCCCGGTAATAAAGAACGCCTTTTTCCTGAACCCAGCCTGTCCGGACATAACCCTGTTCGTCAAAGTAATAAGTTACGCCATCTATTTCCTGACTGGTATTCTGGATAAAAGAACCGTCGTGATATTCAAAACGTCTTCCTGTGCTGTTATATACCCAGTGATCTTCCTGACGGCTGACCTCTCTGTTTTCCCGGGCAATGAGATAATTTTTAACTGTGCCCATAATAAAGGAAGGGAGGAGCAGCAGGAGAAAACCTGAGAAGATAACGAGCAGGGTAAAACATACGCCTTTTACTGTGAATTTCATAGCTTTATCCTCTTTGTATATTTTTGTCTTTTTATTATACATTGAATACCGTCAGTGTACAAGGGGGGAACAAATGTGTTATACTAGCTCCATAGCGGCTAGTCGCCAAATGAGTATAAATGCTCGCCTGGCTTGCTGCTCTATGGTGTAAGGATAATTTACCAGAAGAAGACGGAAGGATAGAGAAGTATGCGTTTAAATAAATATCTCAGCGACAGGGGAATCTGTTCCCGGCGGGAGGCAGACCGGCTCATAGAAGCCGGAAGAGTGGAAGTAAATGGGGAGAAAGCAGTACCTGGCATGCAGGCAGATCCTACCTGTGTGATACGGATTGACGGTAAAAAGATCGAGCCTACAGAAAAGAAAGTCCTTCTGGCTTTTTATAAACCGAAAGGCGTGGAGTGTACCACAGATACAAGAGTAAAAAATAATGTGATTTCTTATATCAATTATCCTGTCCGGGTATATTATGCAGGAAGACTGGACAAAGATTCCCAGGGGCTCCTTCTTCTGACAAACCGGGGGGACCTGGCCAATGAGATGATGAAGGCAGGGAACTTTCACGAAAAAGAATATGAAGTAACGGTAGATAAA
>DWUX01000148.1 GCA_019120545.1 Candidatus Blautia stercoripullorum
CTTTCCGGAACAGGTAAGACAACTCTTTCCACAGACCCGAAACGTCTTCTGATCGGTGATGACGAACACGGCTGGGATGACAACGGCGTATTCAACTTCGAAGGCGGCTGCTATGCAAAGGTTATCAACCTGGACAAAGAGTCTGAGCCAGATATCTACAATGCTATCAAACGTGACGCTCTTCTTGAGAATGTTACAGTAGATGAAAACGGAAAGATTGATTTCGACGATAAGAGCGTTACAGAGAATACTCGTGTATCTTATCCTATCGATCATATTCAGAACATCGTTCGTCCTGTATCCACAGCTCCTGCAGCTAAGGAAGTTATCTTCCTGTCCGCAGATGCTTTCGGCGTACTGCCTCCAGTATCTATCCTGACACCAGAGCAGACACAGTACTACTTCCTGTCCGGATTCACAGCAAAACTGGCTGGTACAGAGCGTGGTATCACAGAGCCTACACCTACATTCTCCGCTTGCTTCGGCCAGGCTTTCCTGGAACTGCATCCTACAAAATATGCAGAAGAGCTGGTTAAGAGAATGGAACAGAGCGGCGCTAAAGCATACCTGGTAAATACAGGATGGAACGGAAGCGGAAAACGTATCTCCATCAAAGATACCCGTGGAATCATCGACGCTATCTTAAACGGCGACATCTTAAAAGCACCTACAAAGAAGATCCCATACTTCAACATTGAAGTACCTACAGAGCTTCCAGGTGTTGATACAAATATCCTTGATCCTCGTGACACTTATGCAGACGCTTCCGAATGGGAAACAAAAGCAAAAGACCTGGCACAGAGATTCATCAAGAACTTCGCAAAATACGAAGGAAACGAAGCAGGAAAGGCTTTAGTATCTGCTGGTCCTCAGTTATAATTCAAAAAAAGGCAAATTTTTACCGGGTGTGGAAATCCACACCCGGTTTTTCTTATCATATTTTCCTGAAGATATTGGTTCTAGAAAATACAAAATTAAATTGCTTGCTATTGTACGGCTAAAATTCAAAAAATCTGTTTTCTAACCGTACAATCATGGCCGCTTCTACCTCCTGTTCTGTGATTTCTTGATTTTCTGCCGTAGTCGCCTGGCTGTTTCTACCCCCTATTTTGCGATTTCTTGATTTTCTGCCGTAGTCACCCGGTTATTTCTACCCCCTTATTTAGCGGAAAATCATTTCTTTACCGTACAATGTGAAATATGCCATAAAATAAGCTGCCCTATGTCTATTTCTCCTCTTTTTTACTCTTCGGCAGAAGCAGGCTCAGCAGAAGAGACACCACAAATACTCCTGCTACTGCGTTTCCGTTAAACACATCTCCTACCACCTGAGGAAAGGCTGCAAAAAAGTTTCCTGAGGTCTGGGTCAGTCCTACGCCAATGCAAAAGGCAAGAGAAACGATGATCATTGTACGGTCGTCAAATTCACATTCCTTCAGCATCTTGATCCCTTCGTACATAATAGAACCAAACATCATAACCGTACAGCCTCCCAGCACCGCCTGGGGCAGAGAATTGAAGAAAGCTCCCAGCGGCGGAAAGGGTGATGCCAGGATCAGGATTAACGCTCCGGTAAAGATGGTAAACCGGTTGATCACTCCTGTCATGGTCACCAGCCCTACATTCTGGCTGAAAGAAGTCAGAGGAGGACAGCCAAAGCAGCCGGAAATAGCGCTGGAAAATCCATCTACCGCCAGGGAACCCTGAAGCTCTTCCATTTTAATATCTCTTCCTAAAGCTCCGGTACACACTGCCGTAGTGGCTCCTGTAGTCTCTGCGGCAGATACCAGAAAGACAATGGCGATCGTAAAGAAGGCCCCCAGATCAAATACCGGCTTATGACTGGTGAAAAAGACCAGCCTGGGAATGCTGAACACCCCTACTTCCTGAATGGTCTGAGAAATTCCTGAAAAGTCCACCATAGGGGCGAGCCCTGCCACTGTGAAGATCACACACAGCAGATATCCGAAGATCAGTCCCACCAGAATATTCAGGTTCTTGTAGACTCCTTTCAGCAGATATCTGGAAACCAGGCAGACTGCTAAAGTAAAGGCCCCTGCCAGCAGATGATACCAGGCGCCGAAATCTTCCACCCCGCTTCCGCCGCCCCAGGAATCCATACCTACGGACAATAGTGACAGTCCAATGGCAATTACCACACAAGCGGACACTACCGGAGTCAGAAACCGCTTCCAGTACTTAGCGCTCAGTCCTACCAGCCCCTCGAAAATACCGCCCAGGATCACAGCCCCTACCATCCCCTCATAGCCAAGGTCGGGATTGGTACAGATCACCAGAAGGCTTCCCAGAAAAGTAAAGCTGACGCCCATGACAATCGGAAGCCGGGAACCAATCTTCCAGATGGGATAAAGCTGCATACAGGTACCGATCCCCGCGGCAAACATGGCGCACTGTAAAAGCCGGGTGATCTCCGCCGATGTCAAATGTTCCCCGGTACTTCGCACAATAGCCGCGCTGCAGACGATCAGCACCGGCGCCAGATTGGATACAAACATGGCCAGTACATGCTGAAGTCCAAAAGGAATGGCTTTCTGAAGAGGCACTCTTCCGTTAAGCCGGTAAATATTCTCCACACTTACAGGCGGATTTTTTTCTTCTTTATTCATGATTTCCTTCTTTTCTCCTTTGTTATTAATTTCTTACAATGCATACATATGATTTAAAGGTCCGCTTCCCTTTCCCAGGTCCAGTCCTGCTTTCAAAGCTCCTGTAATATAAGCCTTGGCTCCTTTTACGCTGTCTTCCAGGCTTTTCCCGCCGGCCAGACCACAGGCGATGGCTGAAGAAAGGGTACAGCCCGTACCGTGAGTATTGGAATTATCCACCCGCTCGCCGGGCAGCCAGATACTTTTTCCCTGCTCATAGAGAAGGTCATCCGCACTTTCTGAAAGGTGTCCTCCCTTTACCAGCACGGCTCCTCCTGTAAAAGAGCTGATGATCCTGGCTGCTTCTTCCATATCCTGACAGTTCCTGATCTTGGTCTGAGAAAGTGCCTCTGCCTCGGGAATATTAGGCGTCAGGACAGTGCCCAGAGGAAAAAGTTCCTCCACCAGAGCTTTTCCTGCCCCTTCCACCATAAGGGCGCTGCCGCTGGTAGCCACCATCACCGGATCAATGACAATGTTCTTTGCTTTATATTCTCTCAGCTTTTCTGCAATCACCTTTATGATCTCCTGGCTGGAGACCATGCCGATCTTCACCGCATCCGGATAAATATCCTGGAAAATACAGTCCAGCTGTTTTCCCACAAATTCCGGGGAAGCTTCTTCCACCCCATAAACCCCTGTAGTATTCTGTGCCGTAAGAGCGGTTATAGCCGTCATAGCGTACATTTTATGGGCGGTTATGGTTTTGATATCCGCCTGGATCCCGGCCCCTCCGCTGGAATCCGAACCTGCGATACTTAATACCTTCTTCATTTCCATTCACTCCATGTTCTTAAATAGATATCTGCTGTCTTTTTCAGCAGTTCCTGTTCCGGTTCCCAGACATCATAGATCCCTACCAGGAAAAATCCGTCTTTCCTGGTTGTCTGTGCCGCAAAAGCCGCATCCTCGAAAACTGCTGTTTTCTCTTTTTTTGTCCCTAGCTTTTCTCTGGCGATCTGATAGATCAACGGATTCCGCTTGCTCTCTCCCGCCTCCTGGCAGGTGATCATCCCCTGGAAATATTTCTCCAGACCGGTCCGTTTAAGAGCCGCTTCTACCATAGGCCTCTGGGTAGCTGTGGCTATGTACATAGGGATCTGTCTCTCCTGGAGATCTTCCAGTACCTGGCGGACTCCCTCTTTCTCCGGAATATCCACCTGGTAATGGCCCTCCATTAATTTTTCGAAATCTTTGATCATTTCTTCTGCTTCATCCTGGATCCCATAGCGGTCTTTGAAATATTTTGCCGCCTCCAAGAGAGTCATGGAAGCCAGGAGATTTGCCAGGTTTTCCGGGGGCTGCAGCTGCCGGGAAAGAAGATATTCATCTCCTAAATGCTCCCAGTATCCCATAGAATCCAAAAGGGTGCCGTCTACATCAAAAATGGCTCCCTCTATATCCATATTTTTCATTCCTCCACCATTTCCTTTGCCAGGCTGCGCAGCCGGACACAGGCCTCTCTGATATTTTTCTGGGCAAAAATCCCGGAAACAATGGCAGCTCCGGCTACGCCTGTTCCTTTCAGCGATAAGATATTCTTTTCCTTGATCCCTCCGATAGCTACCACCGGTATGGAAACGCTGCTGCAGATGGCTTTCAGAGTTTCCATGGAAAGCGCGCCTGCATCTTCCTTGGTAGAAGTGGAAAAGACAGCCCCCGCTCCCAGATAATCTGCCCCATTTTTTTCTGCCTCTACAGCTTCCTCCACAGAATGGGCAGACACACCGATGATCTTATCCGGCCCTAGTTTTTCCCGGACTTTCCCGGCTTCCATATCATCCTGGCCCACATGGACTCCGTCTGCTCCTATAGCCAAAGCAAGTTCCACGTTATCGTTAATAATAAATGGAACATGATAGGCGGCGGCCAAAGCCTTCATATCCTTTGCCTCTCTTAAAAATTCTTTCTCTCCCAGCTCCTTCTCACGAAGCTGCAGAAAGGTGATCCCTCCGTCTAAAGCTTCTTTTACCTGTTCCATCAGAGTTTTCTCCCCGGTCCAGGCCCGGTCTGTCACCGCATATAAAAGCATATCTTCTTTAGTACAGTTCATAGTCTGCTCCTTTCTCAAGATCCTCTCCTGTAAGATTATAAATCTCATCAATAAGCCAGGTACGGCAGGAAGCATTGCCGCCATGTTCCCTTTCCATACGTCTGCAGGCCCTTTCCCCGCACAATCCCATAGCTGCCACAGAGGCGGCCGCTGCCTCCAGAGCCTTTCCAGGATTGGCGGCTACACAGGCAGTCAGGATAGAACTGAGCATACAGCCGCAACCTGTGATCCTGGACATAGCGCTGTGGCCGTTTCGGATAGCAAAGGCCCGGGAGGCATCTGCCGCAATATCTATGGCTCCGGTAACCACCACTACAGCTCCTGTATCTGCTGCAAATTTCTTTGTCATCTGCACATACTGCTCCAGATTTTCCTCCGTTACGGCTTCTCCCAGATCCGCGTCTACTCCCCGGGAACCGGCCGTCCCTGTGATCAGAGTCCGGATCTCTGAAACATTTCCTTTCACAGCAGTAAATCTCAGCTGAGCCATAAATTCTGAGGCAAGTTTTCTCCGGTATCCAGAGGCTCCTACGCCTACCGGATCCAGGATCACCGGTTTCTTCCTGGCATTATAGGCTTTTCCCGCTGCCAGCATAGCGCCTGCAGTCCTGGGATTTAATGTTCCCATATTGATGTTCAGTCCCATGCAGATCCTGGCCATATCCTCTGCTTCTCCTTCATAGTCGGACATGATAGGGGAAGCTCCCCAGGCAAGGGTAATATTTGCGCAGTCATTTGCCGTAACATAATTGGTGATATTCTGGATCAGAGGGGAGGTCTTTCTTACATTATCCAGCATTTCTTTCAGCATATCTCTCTCCTGTTTCTGTGATCCTCCAAAGATTTCAGATATCCGCCCTGCAGAAAAAAGCTGTCTGCAGGGCTTCTCACACAGAAAGCAGGCTGCCGCACCTGATGGGTAATCCGATAGTGCGGCAGCCTGTCTATGATTTCTTCATCTTCATACAAAACCCATTTTCATGGGGACAGATGCAGAATCCTGTCCGGCAGTCAATGGCCGGCAGTCTGCTTATTCTTCAGAGAGTCCCAGTTTTTCTCTCCATTCTTTTTCTTTGAATCCTGTAACTACAAAATCCTCGCCAACCAAGACGGGGCGCTTTACCAGCATTCCGTCTGTGGCTAAAAGCTCCAGCTGCTCTTCCTCTGTCATAGAGGACAGCCGGTCTTTTAAATGCAGCTCCTTGTATTTATTGCCGCTGGTATTAAAGAATCTTTTCAGCGGAAGTCCGCTTTCCTTATACCAGGTTTCCAGCTCTTCCTTTTTCGGATTTTCCTCTACAATATGCCTGTCCTGAAATTCCAGGCCCTGGTCTGTCAGCCATTTTCTGGCTTTCTGACAGGTGCTGCATTTGGGATATTCAACAAATAGCAGCATGATCCTTCTCCTTACAGTCTGTCTGTATTGGAAGCCATAAATTTGTATTCAGCTACAGAACGGTCGAAACCTTTAATATGATCGTAGAGCCAGTCTACCACATTTTTCTGTACCTGAGCCACAAAAGCGTCTGTAGGTCCTTCTTCCTCTTCCAGCATTTCCTGAAGTTCTTTTACAGCCTGCTTAAATTCTGCATGTTTTGCCTTATGTTCCTGGATTCCCGGATACTGGATCTCTTCCTGAAGCTTTTCTTCTGCCTCAAAATGAAAAACCGTATAGTCCAGCAGGTAATCCAGCATCTTTACAGCCTTGATCTTTCCCTGTCCTTCCTCGCAGCTTTCCAGAAGCTGATTAATTCTGTCAATAAGTTCTTTATGCTGAGAATCAATCATATCATTTCCTGTAACCAGTGTTTCATCAAATTCAGCTCTCATAGCCATTTTCCTCCATTTTTCATAATTTCTTATAGTGTACCACATTTTCTCCGGATTTCCAATATATTGCCAGATTTCTCTTGCACTGTTTCCTCTTTTATTATAGAATAGGGTCTAATGATCAAAATGGAGGTGTTTTTCATGGTATCATTCCTTGCCCGGATATTCATAAAGGATTACAAAAATACTGGTTCTCCTCAGGTCCGTCAGGCCTACGGCATGCTCTGCGGCTCTGTGGGGATCGGGCTGAATATACTGCTTTTTATAGGAAAATTCATTGCGGGGATCCTAAGCGGATCCATTGCCATTACTGCCGACGCGGTAAACAACCTGTCAGACGCCGGCTCTTCTTTTATCACTCTGATCGGCTTTAAAATGGCCGGACAGAAGCCGGACTCCCAGCATCCCTTCGGTCACGGAAGGATCGAGTATCTCTCCGGCCTGTTCGTATCGGCCGCCGTCCTTATCATGGCTTTTGAACTGGTGAAAACTTCTGTAGAAAAGATCATCCATCCGGAAGCCGTGGAATGCAGCCCTCTGATCCTGGTGATCCTGGCTGCCTCCATCCTGGTAAAGTGCTACATGGCTTACTATAACAAAAGTCTTGGAAAAAAACTGGACAGTGCAGTAATGAACGCAACTGCCGCGGACAGCTTCAGCGATATGGTTTCTACCTTCTTTGTCTTTCTGGTAACCATTGCCAGTCTGTTCACAGACTTTAATCTGGACGGCTGGTGCGGTATCCTGGTAGGTTTCTTTATCTTCTATACAGGCATTACCGCCATGAAGGAAACAGTAGATCCTCTTCTGGGACAGCCCCCTGCCAAAGAGCTGGTACAGCAGATCATGAATATTGTAAACGCTCATCCTTCTGTATTAGGGATCCATGATCTTCTGGTCCATGACTATGGTCCGGGAAATCTGATCATCTCTCTTCACGCGGAAGTTTCCGCCAAAGGAGATATCCTGAAGATCCATGATGAGATCGACAATATCGAGCGTGAGCTGAAACAGCGCCTGAACTGTACCGCCACCATACATATGGACCCGGTAATCACCGACGATGACTTTTCCAATCAGATGCGGGATAAGGTATCCCAGCTTCTTAAAGAGCTGGATCCGGAACTGAAAATGCATGATTTCCGTATGGTTACCGGACCTTCTCATACCAATCTGATCTTTGATGTAGTAGTTCCTTATAACTGTCCTCTTTCTCCTGATGAGGTAGAAAAGATCCTCTGTGAAAAGATCCGGAAGCTGCCTGGAAACTTCTATGGCGTGATCTGTATCGATCAGGACTACGGCACAAGATAGGCATAAAAAGAACAGCCTCATGAACCCATACCAAAGCCTGGTATTTCATGAAACTGTTCTTTTTTACTGCTCTTCTTTTTCTTTTCTGGTACAGATTTCTGTCCAGCTGCAGTCCCCGCAGATTTCCTTTCTTCTGCCGGCTTTTATGATATTTTTTTCCACTGCCTGGGAAAACTCCTGCCAGGAAATCTGTGAACCCTCTGAAAGTCCACAGGCCGACAGCACCATTGTGTCATATTTTTTCACCTTCTCCGCCGTAGCGCAGACTCCTATTTCCAGGTTTGGACATGCGCTGCATATCACATCTTTTTCCATACACAGCTCCACCGGTATATCTTCTCTGAGGCTGTTCTTTACTTTTTCCATATTGACGGTAAATCCGCTGCTGTATCCTTTTCCTTCAAAAAAAGCCAGACACATGCCATGGTGGGCCCGAAGCTTTACAGGTTTTCTCATCTTTTTATCACCCCTGACAGTCTTTTTGTCAAGATCAGAGCCAGAGCAATTTTGGCAATATCCGGAATAATAAAAGGAAATACACACCATCCCAGCACAGTAAGGATCCCCACTGCGCCTGAAGAGGCTGCATACACTGTCATAAACCAGAGAGTTCCTACAGCATAGCAGACAATCAATCCCAGGACCATGGAACCTGCCAGCACCAGGGTACTTCTCCCAAAAAGCTTTTCCATTCCCCACATAATAAGAGCGGAAAAGAGAAATCCTGCGATATATCCTCCTGTAGTTCCTGCCAGAATGCCGATTCCTCCTGTAAATCCGGAAAATACAGGGATCCCTATAGCTCCCATCAAAATATATACCAGTACAGCCAGCGTCCCCCGTTTTCCTCCCAGAAGCCCTACTGCAGTAAATACGCCAAAAGTCTGAAGCGTTACCGGTACAGTAAGAGGTATGGAGATCCAGGAACAAACAGTGATCAGGACCACAAAAATACTTACATAGACCAGATCATAGGTCTTGCTTCTCTGTCTTACAGCTTCCATCATCATTTCCTCCTTTTCTGTTTCACAGTGTAGCATCTCCGCCTTCTAATTGTCAACCTTTTATTCGAAATATGGTTAACATTTAAATTAAAAAGAAAGGCCCTGAAGCCCTTCCCTCTGTATCTGCCTACATAAGAAACGCTTCAGGATCCATTCCATGTTTTACCATCTTTCCTCGCTCCATTTCAGGAAATTTCCGGTATTTGCATCGATTTCAAACTCATATTCTTTGCCGTCGTAGATAATATCTCCCTCATAGATATACTGGCCGTCATCAAAATCCAGCTCGATCTTGATATCTGTATCTGTGGCCCCAGATACTCTTGCAAGGGCTGCTGCCCTGGCGTCTGCCTCACTGACAGCTACATTTGCGCCGCTGTTCTGTCCGGTCTGGTTGTTTTGTGTCTGGGTATTTTGTGTACTCTGTCCACTTTGAGTATCCTGGCTTCCGGTATTCTTAGAAGCGTCCTGGGTCTGCTGGGGCAAACCGTCCTGACTGGCGCCCTGTTCCGTTCCTGATGTCGCATTTGCCGTATTACCTGTTGTATTGTTTGACGCGCTGCCCTGACTGTTTCCAGTGCTTTCCTGAAGTTCTTCCGTCTCCGTACTGAGGATAGAACCGTCTGAAGCGTCAATATCGTAACTGTATTCCCTGTTTCCTGCAGTAAATTCTATCTCGTAGATCTGTTTTCCATCATCTCTGTCCTTTGCAACCCGAAGACGGCTGGTGTCCTCCTCTGAAACCTGAGCGTCGGCAAATGCCGCTTCCTTTGCAGCGTCCTGTCCGATATCCTTTCCGCTGCCGCAGCCTGCCAGAAGACTTCCTGTAAAAGTAAGTGTAAGAGCTGTTAATACTATATATTTCTTCATCATTTTTCATTTCCCCTTTCTGCTTTTCTTTTGTTATTATTACTATAATGCAGAAAGATTAAAACAAGATTAAAAAACAAATTTATTTTTTAATCTTTGGGGATCTGAAAAACGAACCGGCTACCTTTTCCTTCCCGGCTTTCCACAGTGATCTCTCCTCCATGAGCCTGGACGATCCATTTCACCATAGACAGTCCCAGACCAGAGTGTTCCTGTCCGGTCCTGGAAGTATCCACCCGGTAAAAACGTTCCCAGATCTTCTCCAGGCTTTCCCCGGGGATTCCTATGCCATCATCTTCCACAGCACCTCTGACCATATTTCCTTCTTCACAGAGAAGTACCTTCACATATCCGCCTTTTCTCCCATAGCTGACTGCATTGGAGATCAGATTATCCAGCATACGGATATACAGGCTCTCATCTGCCCGGGCATAGATATCCGGCTGGATGTCCGTAAGGATACGGATATCCTTCTCTTCTGCCAAAATCTCCTGCTCCTCAGCCGCCATTTGGGTCAGTTCGCTTAAATTCAGCCGTTCCTTCTGAACCTGCTGCCTTCCCTGATCTGCTCTTGAAAGCAGAAGAAGCTGGGAGATCATCCTGGCCATAGCCCTGGACTTTTTCTCAATGATCTCTACCTGGACTTTTTGTTTTTCCTCAATTTCCGGATCCTGAAGCATGGACTCACACTGAGCCAGGATCACGGTTACAGGAGTCCGCAGTTCATGGGAAACGTCCGATGTGAACTGCTGCTCCCGTTTAAAGGCTTCTTCCAGTTCTTCCAGCATCTCATCAAAGGTCTGAGAAAGCTGGTAGATCTCATCCTTTCCATTGCCCAGACCTACTCTCTGGGAAAGATCTTCGTCCTGCCGGATCTTCTTTACAGTTTCTGTGATCCTGGTAACAGGCAGAAGGGTTCTTCTGGTAAAACGATAACCTACGATCCCTGTCAGCACTACCAGAAGAGGAAGAAGGATCGCTGCAAAGCGGAGAGTGATAGTCATACTGTTTTCCGCCCGTGTAACAGAAAGGATCCCCCGAAAATATACCATGCCGTAACCATCTATCTGTTGGCTGATATCATAGATATACCATTCCTCCTGATTTCCCCGGATAGTCTGGATCTGTCCTTCCCGAAACGGAGGTGCCCCGTCATAACCGTAAGGCAGCCTGCCATAGAGAAATTCTCCATTTTCACTGTACAAAGACAGGTAGACACTGTCCTCCAGATCATAAAAATCGCTGTCTACTTTCAGCCTGCCGTCATCTTCCTCTACTTCCTCCAGGCTTTCCTCCACCTGACGCCGCAGATCCGACTGTACGGAAGAAAGCAGTTCCTGATTGCTGAGAGAAAACAGGATTCCCAGGGCCAGGCAGGTGACCAGAGTCATAAAAAAGGTATATAAAACGGTAAGCTTAACCTTTAGAGACCATCTTTTCATTCCTGCTCCTTTAACATATAGCCGGCTCCCCGGACCGTATGGATCAATTTTTTCTCCTGTCCCTCATCGATCTTTTTCCGCAGATAACGGATATATACATCGATCACATTAGAGCCTCCTGTAAAATCATAATTCCAGATATGCTGTTCCAGCTTGTCCCTGGAGAGGACGATCCCCGCATTCTGCACCATATACCGCAAAAGAGAAAATTCTTTGCCAGAAAGGTTGATCTGCTTTCCTCCCCGGTATACTTCGTGGGTATCCAGATGGACTTCCAGATCTCCTACCCGGTAGCAGGTCTTTGGAGCATCTGCCGGTTTCCGCAGCATTACCCGGATCCTGGCCAGCAGTTCTTCAAAAGCAAAGGGTTTCACCAGATAATCGTTAGCTCCGGCATCCAGGCCTTTTACCCGGTCTTCTATGCTGTCTTTTGCAGTAAGGAGAAGGACCGGGACAGGATTTCCCCTGCTGCGGATTTTTTTCAGCAGGGTCAGGCCGTCCATAACCGGCATCATAATATCCAGGATCAGAGCGTCATACTCCGCCCCTTCCAGATAATCCCAGGCTTCCTGTCCGTCAAAACAGGCGTCTACACTGTAATGCTCTTTCCGAAGCCGTTCTGTAAGGATATTGTTCAGATCCCTCTCATCTTCTGCGATCAAGATCCGCATGTTTCATCACTCCTTTGTCTTCCTACCTTCTTCCCATAAGGGCTTCAATATCTTCTGCTTTCTTTGGTATCATATAGGAAAGGTTCTCACAGCCGTCTTCTGTGATCAGACAGTTATCCTCTACCCGAAAACCGATCCCCCATTCTTCACAGTAGATCCCGATATCCACACAAAAGACCATGCCGGGGGCTGTGATCAGATCCGGAGCCACTGCGTCGTGCACGTCAAAGCCGATATGGTGGGCGCCGCCGTGCCACATATAAGTTCCGATATCTTCGTAGCTTTTACAAAGGCCAATATCCTTCAACTGCTCATAATTATATTTTCTGGCAATAAGATCCACATCCTTCATAGGGATTCCCGGCTTCAGGATCTCAAACATATGCTCGGAAGTCCGGTAAGCACAGTCATAAAGAAGCCTCTGTTTTTCCGTAAATTTTCCATTGCAGGGAAAACCTCTGGAAATATCGTTGATCTCCAGATCCCAGCCGGAACCTACGTCATTTAAGATCATGTCTCCGTCCTGAGCCTGTCCCCGGTAGGAATAATAATGGATGCAGAAGTTATTCTGACCCGCGGAAATGATAGAAGGAAATCCCGGCGAAAGGATCCCGTGCTGAGCCAAAGCATAGTCAAATTCTGCTTTATACTGGTATTCATACATTCCCGGTTTCGAAGCTTTCATCATAGCCTCGATACCGTCTTTTGTCACCCATTCTGCCTTGCGCAGCGCCTCCAGCTCGCAGGGCTTTTTGATAGTACGGAGCTGACGGATCCAGGGATTCAGGTTTCTAAACTGCACATGGGGATACTCTTTCTTCAGCCAGGCGGCCAGTCTGTAACTTTCTGTATCTGCCTCTGAGGCTTCCAGCTTTCCAAAATCCATATATACGGTAGTAAAACCTTTATTCATCAGGCAGTTTTCCAGATCTTTCCGGAAATTTTCCGTACTTGCGCACTCACGGATCCCGGACTGAGCTTCCACTTCTTCCGGCTTGATCCGCCGTCCTGTCCATCTCTCGGCCATAGGATCCGGAGGCAGGATATAGAGGGCCTCCTCCCACTGTTCTTTTCCGTAAATCTCTGTCATCAATATGGTATTTTCCTGGTGTACTCCCGTAAAATACATGTAACTGCGGTCTGCAAAAAAGGGATAATTTTCATCATTGGTTTTCTTAGGCGCACGGCCGCTGAACAAAAGAAGAAGCCCTTTCTCCTCTGTCATATTGTAAAGGGCTTTTCTGTTTTCCATAAAAAATTCTCTGTCCATATTTTCCGCTCCTTTTTCTGTTGTTATAACATCATTGTATCATCATTTTAAACTTCTTCCAATATCTTTATACGGAACAGAGGCAGGCCTGGATTTTTATCCAAACCTGCCTCTGTTTTTATAGAAACAATATTTCTTACTCTGTCCTGTCTTCTCAGATTCCCAGAGCTGCTCTCTTTTCTTCAATCCTTGCGATGATCGCGTCGCCCAGTTTGTCGATATCTTTCTCTACGGTATATGTAGCTTCTACCCAGTCTCTGACCCCTTCTGTCAGCCAGTAAGTCATTTCAGAGGAACCGCTCACCTGAGGATCTACGCCCAGGAAAGTGTCGATACCGGTTGCCACTACGTAGTTTCCGATAGATACGGCCTTCTCAGACATCCATTCAGGAGCGCAGCCTACTAAAGGAAGCTGGGAAATATTCAGTCCGGAATCTTTAGCCAAAGTGGAAGCCAGAACCATCATACGGCTGATATCCACACAGGATCCCATATGCAGTACCGGAGGGATGTCTGCCAGTTCGCAGACTCTCTTCAATCCGTCGCCGCAGAGATCTTTGGCTCTCTTGTCCATCAGTCCGGCTCTTGCGGCAGCCTGGGCGGAACATCCGGAAAGAACCACGATGATATCGTTTTTGATCAGTTTCTTCATCAGCTCGATATGAGCGGAGTCCGGACGTACTCTCGGGTTGTTGCAGCCAACCATAGCAACGGCGCCTCTTAACACGCCGGAGGTAATGCAGTTGATCAGTGGTTTTGTGGTTCCCAGCTCATCTCCCTGAGAGCTTGCCACTTTATCCAGCTGTTTGATAATAGCTTCTACAGAATATCCTACAGTTGCTTTCTGTTTTAACTGAGGAATATGTACCAGTTCCTGTTTTCTGTTTACAAAGTTCTCTACCGCCAG
>DWUX01000149.1 GCA_019120545.1 Candidatus Blautia stercoripullorum
ACTGGAACAGGCTTCCGGTGATTTTCTGGCAAAAAAATATCTCACCGGTGATCCGGTGAGAATGTATGTGGCACTTCGTATCTGGAATGAATATTTAAAGGCAAGAGAGCCACGAGATCGGGAATCTGCCTGCGAGCGTTTTATCGGGAAAATGAACGGCTTCACAGCCTTGTTTATGGGAAATCCACCCCTTGACTTTGATGAGGATTCAGGAAAACCAAAGCGCCTGAATATTTCTACACATATTTATGGTTCTGTACCGCAGGAAGATACCCGGCTTGACCTCTGGTATCCGGACAGCAAACGAAATATGGAATGTGTTTCTGCTTATTCATCCCTGTATCCGCTGATTATCTATTATCTGAACCGCCTGAACGATTGGGGACTTTATTTCCGCAAATGCAAAATCTGCGGAAAAGTATTCCTTGCCAAAAGTCAGAGATATGAGCTTTGCAGTGATAAGTGCCGCAAAAAGCAATCTCTCCAGAACAAGCGTGAGTTTGATGAACGAGCCAGAGAAAACAATTATGATCTGCTCTACAAAAACGAATGCCAGAACTGGCGAAACAAAATCAATAAGGCAAAGAAAACCCCCGGCTTTCCTGCCGACCGTTTGGAAGAAATGCTGGCTGCTTTTGAATCTTTCAAAAAAGAAGCCTTGCAGCGGAAACAGGCTGTGAAAAAGAAAACAGCCAGTCCGAAGGAATTTTCGGACTGGCTGCTCCGGCAGAGCAATATCATTGTGGAACTGGCTGAAATCTAATACCAATAAAAGTATTCGGATTATATGGATAGTTAAGTCTTTTTCGATTTTATAACTTTATAATTTCCATATATTTTTTGCTTGATTACTCATCCAAATTGCTCGTTCATCTATTTCATTTTCGTTCCAAGTCGTCTTATCAAGAACATTACGAAACGTATACAAACCACCTGCACAAATTGTTAATCCCGGCTTATTGCCTTTCCCGGATTTTTTCACGTCCCATGCAGCATCTCTAATAGATGCATTAAGTGATTGAGGAATAATCGCAAGATTACCAAGAGTTAGAAGAATAGAATCTCTTTTTTTCGCCAGTTCTTCTGATGTGCATGGAGGCCAGTTGTTTCTCCATTTTTTTGGCATTAGATGCTCGAGACTATAACTGTTGAAGCCCAAAAGAGCTGTGGCACTATCGGCAGGACGTATAACACTTTCGAGTAAGTAAATAATACCTTTTGCCTGTAAATTAACCAATTTTTCTTTTTTAAATCCAATTTCTAATTCTTCATCACTTGGAATATATGTAGTTGCATCTCCTGCTTTTTGCAAACGCATTTGTAATGTATCGACATCTAACACGCCGTTCAAAATCAGTGATGTGAATAAATTATTATAATTTTTGGTTGGTGCATGAACAACCATTCGGCGCATTATATAACTTTCAAGAACACCGCATATTTGATTCAATTTTTCCTTTTGGTTTATATTTTTTGCCAAATACAAGACATAAGGAATCAGTGTAGTGTTCTTTAAGCCAAAAATAATAATGTTAAGCCGTTCTGTTCCCATTTCTTTGGGCACTGCCATATTACATTGTTCCGGACGAAATGTTTGCATAAAACAAAGAGCGTATGACTTCATTTGTCTGAGGACAATGCCTTTATCACCACCACAATAGTTGTTGATAAAATGCTGATATGATTGAGATAAGTTATCAACTCTTGCGTACATTAACTTATCCTCATTTGATATATTATACTGTTTATTTTGAATAAACAGCTGAAAATAGGCATCAAAGAAAATATCAATCATGGCTCTTTTGATGCGACCAGTTTCCAATTCCATATCCCAATATGCTTTTGTTTCTTCATCTTTTTCAAAAGCTTGAACCCATATAGATTCATATTCATTTATTGATGTCCTACTGAAAAAGTAGTTCTTAAGCAATTCAGAAGTAGTCAAATTAACGCCCAAAGAATTAATCGTATCAAAAATTTGTTGTTCGTTTTCGTTAATATCCAAATCAATACGGACAAACTGTGTATTCATAATAATTTGCATAACATCTAACTTTTGTGCATCTATATTACTCACAAAATAATTAAACGCCTCAACAACTTTGGAATTATTTTCAAAATTTTCAAGTTTTTCTGCTTTTGTCAAAGACATAACTTTCTCAAAAGCTCTAATATCATTTTTCCCGTGACGTAACGCAATCTCTTGCCCCATGATTCTAAATTGAAAATCAAACAAGGCAGTTTGCCCTGTTTTCAAACAAAGAACTTTCAAGAAAATCAAAAAGGTAGTTAATCGCTGCTGTCCATCAACTATAGTTTTGCAAGCAGAATACAAGGCTCCGGGCAATGGCGTTGAACCTTGTTTTAAAATAATAGATCCCAGAAAATGGGGTTTTTTAGTTTTTACTACAAATTCCATATCTTCCAACAAACGAGACCACAAATCTTCTTTCCAAACATAAGATCTTTGAAAAAAAGGAATCTCGATCAATGTTGAATTATTAAATATATCTGTAATCAGAGCTTTACGTGCATCCATCATTTATCTCCTGTATCTATCTTTAAATCATTTTGAAATATTCTAACGCATCTTGGATTGCTTTTTCTTTTTCCGGAGGACACTGTGGTACTTTGGCATCTTCTTTCTTAGACAGATTATAATTCTGCCCAACATCCAGCCCACACTTCCGCTTGACTTGAGAAATATACAGACTGGATACCTTCAAACCATGTTTTTCCAGTACATAGGCTTTGATTTCATCATAAGTAGCCTTACTTTCTGCGGAAGTCAAATCCAGTTCGTCCATGTTCAGTTCCACCTCAATATGCTGCTTGGCATTAAGTTTGGACAATAAACATACCGTCTCTACATGAACACCCTGAGGAAACATATCGCATACCGCCACTTTTTCCAACTGATATGCATTCTCGCACAGTATCTTCAGATCTCTTGCCAGAGTGGCGGAGTCACAACTTACATATACGATTTTTTCCGGCTGCATTTTCAGCATAGTCTGAAGCACGGCTCCGTCGCAGCCTTTTCTTGGAGGATCTACTACCATCACATCTGCCTGAATCCCTTCTTTTTCGTATTTCTCCGGCAGGATTTCCTCGGCTTTTCCCACAAAAAATTCCGCATTGGAAATCTTGTTCAGCTTTGCGTTTCTTTTCGCATCTTCAATAGCCGCCGGGACAATTTCTACTCCGTAGACCTGCTTTGCCTTCTGGGCCAGAAACAAAGAGATAGTCCCGATTCCGCAGTAGAGGTCCCAGACTGTCTCATTTCCTGTCAGTCCGGCATATTCCAGAGCAGTTCCGTACAGCTTTTCTGTCTGTATTGGGTTTACCTGATAGAAAGACAACGGAGAAATCTGGTATTGAACAGTGCCGATATAATCTGTAATATATTCTTTTCCCCAGACAGGAATCACCTTTTCTCCAAGAATCACATTATTCCTTTTTGTATTTACATTCAGTGTAATGCTGGTCATGCCAGGGATATCCTTTAAAGCCGCCGCAAGTCTATCCTGGGCCGGGATTCTGTTTCCGTTAATAATAAGGCAGACCATGATCTCCCCTGTCTTAAATCCATATCTGAGGAGAATATGACGGACCAGGCCTTCCCCTGTCTTTTCATTATAAGGTTCTACATGGCAGGCCTCCATATAGGCCAATATCCGATCCAGGACTTCTTTATTTATTTTTACCCCCAGCAGACAATCCCGGCTGGCTACGATACTGTGGGTTCTTCCTGCATAGAATCCGGTAATGAGCTTTCCTTCCTTGCTCTGTCCCACGGGAAACTGGGCTTTGTTTCTGTAACGCCATGGATTTTCCATCCCCATAATTTTGTCTGCCTCTATGCCTGAAAATCCCCCGATCCGCTGGAGATTTCCCAAAACTTTGTTTTTCTTAAATTCCAGCTGTTTTTCGTAAGATAGAAATTGAAGCTGACAGCCTCCACATGCTCTGGCAACAGGACATTTTGGTTCTGTCCGGTCCGGAGAGGGCCTGAGTATCCTCAAAAGTCTGGCGTAGCCATAATTTTTCTTAGCCTTCATAATTTTTACCTCTGCCCGGTCACCGATCACTGTATCTTTGACAAACAGAGTATAGCCTTCTGATTTTCCGATGCCTTCTCCGTCATGTCCCATATCTTCTATATCTATAGTTAAAATATCATTTTTCTTATATTCCATAAGTTCTCCTTCTGTTTTCAGACTGTTTGCCATTCTCCCTTGCTTTAGGATTCCGCATAAAAAACAAAAGCAGCCTGTCGGGAAGTTTTCCGATCCATAGCTGCTTTTTCTGACTTACAGACTGCTCTTACGCAGATTTGATTCAAAGAAACGATTATAGCCCAGCCAGTCTTTCTGGTCCCCTGCACTATTGAAAAGCTCTGTAAGAGTTTCCAGCTTTGCGTCTGTATTATCTGCCAGATTCAGCGCAACTGCTTCTGCCAGTGCCGGCTTTTTAGGAGAACCGTATTCTAACTCGCCATGATGAGCCAGAATACAGTGTTTTACTTCGCTTTCCAGTTTTTCCGGGAATCCTGGGATCTCTCTGATCTTATCATGGATCATTTCTGCTCCGATCATAATATGCCCCAGGAGCTGTCCGTCGTCTGTATAATCATTTTTCGGAAAAGCGCTCAGCTCCTTTGTTTTGCCGATATCATGAAGAATGGCTGTAGTGATCAGCAGATCCTGGTTCAGGATAGGATAACTTCTGCAATAATACTGACAAAGCTTCACCACACTGAGGGTATGTTCAAGAAGCCCTCCAATGAAGCCATGATGAACAGTCTTTGCCGCTGAATTTTCCTGAAAAGCTTTAATAAAGCCTTCATCCTCCTGAAAGAAACTGAGCAGCAGCCTGTGAAGATAGGGATTTTTCACCTGGGCTATGATCCCCATAAGTTCCTGGTACATGGTCTCAATATTTTTGCCGCTTACAGGAAGATAATTTCCAGGCTCATATTCTCCCTCTCTTGCTTTTCTGGCCCGTTTTATACTCACTTGAAGACTTCCCTGAAAGCTTGTCACATCCCCTACCACATCTATGTAATCAAGGGTATCAAATTCGTCAATTCCCAGGGAATTCGGCTCCCAGATCTTTCCGTCTATGGTTCCCGTCTTATCCTGGAGTATCACATTTTCATATGGTTTCCCGTTTTTTGTCACAGCTCCCTGCTTATGCTTACATAAATATATTCCGGAAATTTTTTCCCCTTCGTGTAGTTCACCGATAAATTTCATTGTTCAATGCCCTTTCTATCTTGCCTTTAATGTTGCTTCAAAAGATACCTCCACATAGCCTTCTGTTCCCTGGCGCATAGCCTTGATCTCTATGGTATCTCCGGCTTTGCAGGCTTTCAGCTGCTGCTGGTATCCTTTTATGGTTTCTACGGTCTCTCCGTTTATCTCTATAACCACGTCTCCGTTTTGGATTCCTACCTGCATGGCAGGTGAATCAACTTCCACTTCTTCAACAAATACCCCCACAGGGATTCCCTTTTTCTCAGAGATCTCTGAGGTAATATTTTCACCTGTAATGCCCAGATAAATAATATCCTGGTTGTCTGACAATGTCTGAATCAGCTCTCTGCTGTCTGAAATAGAAAGACCTGTGATCAGGTTCTTAGTATCCTCGTTGGCAAAAGACTGGGCAATGATCCCTATGATCTCTCCCTCCAGATTAACGATCACACCGCTTCCCTGACTGCTTCCTGTAATGTCAGTAGTAAGCAGTCCGTATTCTGCATCTGTCCTAGATACAGTATTGGAAGTAGAAGTTACGATCCCGTAGGCTACTGAATCACTATACCCCATGGGACTGCCAATTGCAAGTACCGGTTCTCCCTGTCGCACATTATAAGATTCTCCCAAAGGAGCAATTGCCACTGCCTGCTGGGTTTCTGCCGGCACATCTGACTTAGGGATTTTCAAAATAGCAAATCCCGTGTTACTGTCTGCCTTTTGAAAACGGGCGTCTGTCATTGTCCCATCACAGAAGGTGACCTGGATCCTGTCTACATTTTCTACGATTCTGTATTCTGTAAGTATATAATATTCCTGCCCGCTTTCAGCTACTAAAAGTCCTGAGATCTGACTTTCATAGGGTGTCTGGAACCAATCCTGATTATTTTGGCTGCTGTTAACCGTCACCATGGCTTTCTGGGCATTTTCCGCTGTAGAAAAAATATCAGAATACAAAGCCTGATAATCCTCCGGCGTCATTTCCTGTATAATAGTAGTCTGTTCATCCTGATCTTCTTCCTGTGTCTCATCCTGATTCTCTTCTGATTCACCAGCCGGCTCATTTGCCCCATTCTGAAACTGCACTTTCTGCGCATTGTGACGTTCTTTTGCCTTTTCCAGCAGGCTTGGCGCCAGTGCCCCGAATACCAGAGCTGCTGCCAGTCCGAATACCGCTCCAGAACCTGCCAGCCTTCCCAGCTGTTTTGCCAGTTTCTTTTTATCTAAAGGCTTTGCTTTAATCGTCTCTTTGATAAATTCATAAGAATTTTCAGGGTTTTCCTCCCGGATATCCTCTTCCAAAAGATTTACTTCCGACGATTTTTCCTGCTCTGTTTTTTCTTTCTGGCTGAGTTCTTCTTTTCTTTCCTCGCTCATACCACTCACTCTCCATTTGTAAGAGTATTTTTTGTCTATTATACTGAAAATATATGAACTTTTTATGAAGATTCCACAAAAAAATATTTTGGCAATGGAAAAAAAGAGGGCAAAACCTTTTCTTTCTTCCCTATTTCATGTAGAATAGAGATGTTCAAATCCCACTTCATTATTAATAAGAACATATAGAAAACTTGGATAAACAAGGTGATTGAAATGAATGAAAAAGCTTTAAAAACTTTAGAGTACTATAAAATCATTGAAATGCTGGAAAATCTTGCCACTTCCAGTATAGGCAAAGACATGTGCCGCCGTTTGGCTCCCTGTGACGATCTGGGGAAGATCCAGCTCATGCAGCAGGAAACTGCAGATGCCCTTTCCCGTATCTACCAAAAAGGCGCCCTGTCTTTCGGCGGAGTAAAAGATATCAGAGGTTCTTTGAAAAGACTGGAGATCGGAGGTACTTTAGGAACCGGCGAACTGCTGGATATCGCAGGACTCCTGGAAAATGCCGGCCGTGCCAAGGCTTATTCCAGAAGAGACACTGAAGAAGAGAATCTGGATTCACTGGATGGCATGTTCCAGATTCTTGAGCCGTTGACTCCGCTGTCTTCAGAAATCCGGCGCTGTATCCTTTCCCCGGAAGAAATTGCGGACGATGCCAGTCCGGGACTTCATCAGGTCCGCCGGGGTATGAAAAACATCAATGAAAAAATACACAGTCAGCTTGCCTCCTACATCAGCGGAAACGCCAGGACTTACCTCCAGGACGGCGTAATCACCATGAGAAACGGAAGGTATTGTATTCCAGTCAAATCAGAATACCGAAGTCAGGTACCTGGAATGATCCATGATCAGTCTTCCACAGGTTCCACTGTGTTTGTAGAGCCTATGGCCGTTGTCAAGCTGAATAATGATCTCAGGGAACTGGAGGCAAAAGAGCAGGCAGAGATAGAGATCGTTCTGTCCAATCTGAGCCAGACTGCCGGCGAAAATCTGGATCTGCTTCAGGATGATCTGAAGATTCTGGCACAGCTTGATTTTATATTTGCCAGAGCTCTCCTCGCCAAGGCCCAAAATGCCACAGAACCCAGGTTTAATACAGAAGGAATTATAAATCTGAAAAAAGCCCGGCACCCTTTGATTGAAAAGCATCAGGTAGTGCCCATTGACATCCGTCTGGGAGAATCTTTTGATCTTCTGGTGGTAACCGGACCCAACACCGGCGGAAAGACCGTGTCTCTGAAAACAGTGGGCCTTCTCACATTAATGGGACAGTCCGGACTTCACATTCCTGCATTCGACAATTCTCAGCTCAGCGTGTTTCAGGAAGTCTATGCGGATATCGGTGATGAACAGAGTATCGAACAATCTCTAAGTACTTTTTCTTCTCACATGACAAATGTAGTTCATTTTCTGGAAAAGGCAGATAAAAATTCCCTTGTGCTTTTCGATGAACTTGGAGCGGGAACTGACCCTACAGAGGGTGCAGCCCTGGCTATCGCTATCCTTTCTCATCTCCACAGCCAGGGGATCCGTACTATGGCTACAACTCACTACAGCGAGCTGAAAGTTTATGCCTTGTCTACCCAGGGAGTAGAGAACGCTTCCTGCGAGTTTGACGTGGAAACACTCCGCCCGACTTACCGGCTTCTTATCGGAGTTCCGGGAAAAAGCAATGCCTTTGCTATTTCCAGCAAATTGGGGCTTCCGGACTATATCATTGATAAAGCCAAAGAACAGATCAGCCAGGAAGACGAATCATTTGAGGATGTTCTCACCTCTCTGGAGGCAAGCAGGAAAACTATCGAGACAGAACAGGAAGAAATTGAAAAATATAAAGAAGAAATCAAAGAACTTAAAACACAGTTAGAGGCCAAACAGGATAAATTGGACCAGCAAAAGGAAAAGATCCTGCGAAACGCTAATGAAGAAGCTTACCGGATCCTCAGGGATGCCAAAGAGTATGCAGATCAGACCATGAAAATCTTCAATAAAGCCGGCAAAGAAACTCTCAGCGCCAAAGAACTGGAAGCCCAAAGGGAAAAGCTTCGCAAAAAAGCAGATCATGCAGGAAAGAAGATTGCTCTGAAAACTCCTGAAAAAAAGAAATCCTCTCTCACTGCCAAGGATATTTCTCTCGGAGACAGTGTCCGGGTTCTGAGCCTGAATGTAAAAGGCACTATCAGTTCTAAGCCCGACGCAAAGGGCATGGTCTATGTACAGATGGGAATCCTTCGTTCCAAAGTGGCGCTCTCTGATTTGGAACTCATTGATGAACCAGTGATCACCGGCCCTTCTCTTCAGAAAACAGGCGCCGGAAAAATCCGCATGAATAAATCCGCCTCTGTAAGAACGGAGATCAATCTTTTAGGTAAGACTGTTGACGAAGCCGTGGCAGAACTGGACAAATATCTGGACGATGCCTATCTGGCACATTTAGGAAGCGTACGTATTGTTCACGGCAAAGGCACAGGCGCGCTGAGAAAAGGTATTCATAATTATCTGAAACGTCTGAAATATGTGGACAATTTCCATTTGGCAGAATTTGGAGAGGGAGATGCCGGAGTAACTATCGTAGAATTCAAAAAGTAGGGGGATTATATATGGCTGTAAAACAGAAAATACTTATCGTAGATGATGACAACAACATTGCAGAGCTGATCTCTCTGTATCTTACAAAAGAATGTTATGACACCAAAATCGTTAATGACGGAGAGGAAGCTCTGAAGGCTTTTTCTTCCTTTGCGCCTAATCTGATCCTGCTGGATCTGATGCTTCCTGGTATGGACGGCTATCAGGTATGCCGGGAAATACGGCATAAATCCAACGTACCTATTATCATGCTCTCTGCCAAAGGAGAGATTTTCGATAAGGTTTTAGGTTTAGAGCTGGGGGCAGATGACTATATGATCAAACCCTTTGACTCTAAAGAACTGGTAGCCAGGGTAAAAGCCGTTCTCCGGAGATACCAGCCCACTGTAGCTCCCGCAACACAGCCTGCCGGAAAATATGTAGAATACCCGGATCTGGCAATAAATCTGACTAACTATTCTGTGATCTATTATGGAAATCAGATCGATATGCCGCCTAAAGAGCTGGAACTCCTTTATTTCCTTGCCTCTTCTCCGAATCAGGTCTTTACCAGAGAACAGCTTCTGGATCATATCTGGGGATATGAATATATCGGAGACACCAGAACCGTAGACGTACATATCAAGCGTCTCCGGGAAAAAATCAAAGACCATCCTTCCTGGTCCATCGCCACAGTATGGGGGATCGGATACAAATTTGAGGTAAAGAACAAATGAAAAAATACCTGTATATAAAATTTGTCCTGGCATTTTTTATACTGGGTTTTATCGGTTTTTTCACAGTAGCCCTGGCAGGCAGTTCCATGGCAGAACACCATGTAGAATCTGTATATAGCAATCGTCTTTATCGGGAAGCTACAGATATAGCCTCCAGCCGGGCTACGAAATACTACGGAGAAACCAGTTCACCGGAAAATACCTACTTAAATCTCTGTACTGTAGCTTCTTATCAGGAATGTTCCATCTGGCTGATCAGTCCCCGGGGCGAAATCCTTATGAATACCGGTGATGAGATGTACAAAGAAAACTATCCCGTAATTGAGGATTTTGATCCGGCAGCAGTCAGCGGTTCTTATTATCAGATCGGAGATTTTTTTAATGAGTTTTCCCAGGACCAGCTAAGTGTGATGGTACCTGTAACTTTAAATATGGATATCAAAGGGTATGTGGCTATTCATCTTCCTATGACTGTGATCTATGAACAGAGGGATCATATTTTAAATATCCTGTATATCCTTTTTTTCATATTTCTGGCAATACTTGCTGCTATTATCCCGATATTTTCTTTTATGATCTATCGGCCTCTGAAAAAAATCATCCAGGGCGCGGATGCCTTTGCTTCCGGAGATTTGAAATATAATATCCCTTTAGACAAGGAAGACGAACTGGGATATCTCGCGCTGACTCTGAATTATATGTCTGATGAACTGGATATGACCGGGAACTATCAGCGGAAATTTATTGCCAATGTATCCCATGACTTCCGTTCTCCTCTGACCTCTATTAAAGGCTATACGGAAGCAATCCTGGACGGTACCATCCCCCCTGAGCTTCAGGAAAAATATTTAAAAATCGTGGTATTTGAAACAGACCGTCTTTATAAGCTGACAGAAAGTCTCCTTACATTGAATAATCTGGATCAAAAGGGACGTCATCTTGAATATACAGACTTTGATATTAACAGCGTTATCAAAACCACCGCCGCTACTTTTGAAGGAACCTGCCGTGACCGGAGGATTTCTATTGAGCTTCTCCTTACCGGACAGACTCTTTTTGTTCATGCAGACATGGTACAGATCCAGCAGGTTCTTTATAATCTCATTGACAATGCCATAAAATTCAGTCCGGAGGATTCTGTGATCAAAATTGAATCTTCCCTGAAACACGAAACGGTTTTTGTGTCTGTAAAAGATATGGGCTGCGGGATTGCCAAGGCAAATCTTCCCAAAATCTGGGATCGATTCTATAAAATCGATTCTTCCAGGGGAAAGGACCGGAAGGGTACAGGACTTGGTCTCTCCATTGTAAAAGAAATCATCAATGCTCACAAACAGAACATCAATGTGATCAGCACAGAAGGCGTGGGCACAGAATTCATCTTTACCCTCTCCAAAAGCCAGGACAAAGAAAATTAAAAAAGGCCGCTGCACTAATATATCAGGAATATTTATATATTTTATGTGAATTTGTCAAGCACCCCTTTGAGGCCACAGGCTCAAAGCAGCGCAGACTGAG
>DWUX01000150.1 GCA_019120545.1 Candidatus Blautia stercoripullorum
ACCTGAGTATAATGCCCACTTCGTGGACATTATACCATATCTTTCTCAAAAAGCAAGTATCCCAAAGTCTAAATCCCCTGAAAAAAATCTTCAAACAGCCGGATTTTGCATATTCTTTTCACGCTTCCTATAGTCTTTACGGCCCACTCTTCGTCAATCTGTGTCCACAGCTTTCCTCCAGGCATATGGACCATAACGTCGGAATCGATCAGACCTCTTCTGTAAGCCGCCCCTGCAGCGGCACAGGCTCCCGTAGCGGAAGCAAGGGTATAGCCTGCTCCTCTCTCAAAAATCTCTATCTGGATATTATTTTTATCCAGTATCTCTACAATTTCTGTATTGATCCCTTCCGGAAAAGATTCCGCCCGCTCTGAATACTTTCCTATCCTGCAGACGGTTTCCCTGTCAGTTTTATCCAAAATGATCACACAATGGGGATTCCCGGAAGAAACGCAGGTACAATCGTATTCTTCTCCTCCAAAATTATAAAATTCATGAACAGCCTCTCTGTCCGGTCCTGAAAGTCCCAGCCTTTTACTGGAAAAATCAATCTTTCCCATAGTCATCTGAATCCGGTTTCCTTCCCGGTTCAGATAGCGGATCTGGGAAATTCCGCTTTTGGTACACAGGGAAAATGCCTCTTTCTGAATATCTCCGTTTATTTTTAGATAATGAGCAAAAATCCGCAGAGCATTTCCGCCCTGTTCTGCTTCTGTTCCGTCCGGGTTAAAAACCCGGACAAGCATCTCTCCTTCTTTTTCATAAGGTCCCGCCACAATACCATCCGATCCGATCCCAAAGTTTCTGCTGCATATCCGAATGATTTTTTCACGATCCAGATCTTCCTGGTTTTTCCGGATATCATATACTAGATAATCATTCCCCAGGCTGTGATATTTATAAAATTCCATAACTGCTTCCTTTCATTTCTCTGATACAACTATTTTATACACAGGTTCCGAGACTGTCAAACATAGGATTTCTCGGTTTTGAAAGGAGAGATTTTCCTCTGTGCAGAAAAGATTTTCTGTGCTAAAATAAGAATACAGCTTGTCTTTTGGACTATCCGGAAGTAGTTTCCGGAATTTTCACACAGGAAGAGAGGTATAATCATGTATAGTTTTCAGAACGACTACAGCGAAGGCGCCCATCCAAATATCCTGCGGGCCCTGGAAACCATTAACTATCACCAAAATAACTCTTACGGACTGGATGAACATTCCCATGCTGCCCGGGAACTGATTCAGGAGGCATTAGAGGATTATAGTGCGGACATCCACTTTATAGCAGGGGGAACCCTTACAAATCTCACTTTTATTTCTCATGTTTTGAAGCCTTATGAAGCAGTGATCAGCGCTCAGACAGGACATATCAATACTCACGAAACCGGAGCCATAGAGGCTACTGGTCATAAAGTCATTTCTGTTCCCGCAGAGGACGGAAAACTGAATCCTGATCTGATCCGTCCGGTTCTGGATCTTCACGAAAATGAACATTGGGTAGAGCCCCGGTTAGTTTATATCTCAAATCCTACAGAAATCGGTACCTTGTATACAAAGGAGGAACTGGAAATCCTCTATAGCTTCTGTCAGCATCATCACCTCTATCTTTACATAGACGGCGCCCGGCTTGCAGCCGCTTTAGCAGCAGAAGAAGTCTCCCATCTGACCTTTCCGGATCTTCCCAAACTTTGCGACGCTTTTTATATCGGCGGTACAAAATCAGGAGCTATGTTCGGAGAGGCTTTGGTACTGATACGAGAAGATTTTAAGGAGCATTTCCGTTTTAATATGAAACAGCGGGGCGCCATATTAGCAAAGGGCTGGATGATAGGCGTACAGTTTGAAGAATTATTTAAGGACAATCTTTACATAGAGTTGGGAAAGGAAAGTATCCGGCGCATGCAGCCCATTAAGCAGGCCTTTGCGGAAGCCGGGATTCCTCTGCTCTGTGAAGCGCCTACGAATCAGATCTTTCCGATTTTTCCAAATGATCTTGCGGACGAGATCAATTCCAGATATCTCACAACTTTCCAGTGCAGGCCGGATCCGGATCATATCTGTCTCCGCTTCTGCACTTCCTGGATCACCAACGAAGAAGCTGTGGCGGATTTTGTGGAAAATTTTAAAGATATGGCGATTAAATATTGTTGATCTGTTTTATAAAGCCGGTGCGGGGAATAAGAGCATCCTTCCCTTACACCGGCATTTTTTATCTTCTAAAGATTCTCTTTAAAAAAACGGTCTGCGTTTTTCCAGAATATTTTTTCTGTGAGATCGTGAGAAATCCCGGCACTTTCCATAGCCTCAGCCAGCATTCCCATACCTCCCCCATTCTCCATCTCAGGGGCCTCTTCTATTCCGTCAAAATCAGAGCCCAGTGCCAGACAGTCTTCTCCTCCCACACGGACAATATACTTTATCTGCCGGATCAGTTCTTCCAGAGAAGCTCCCGGCTGTCCCGGCCGCCATCCTTCTCTTACAAAACTGACACAGTAGTTCAGGCCCATAACGCCTCCCCTTTCTGCCAATGTCCGGATCATGGGATCCGTAAGATTTCTGGCGGCTTCCGGAGCGGCGCCTCTGGCATTGGAATGAGTAGCCAGAAACGGTTTTTTACTATACCGGGCCACATCCCAGAAACCTCCGTCTGAAAGGTGAGAGACATCCGGGATCACTCCCAGTTCTTCCATCTGTTCCAGAACTTCAATTCCTTTCTTTTTCAGTCCTCTTTCCTCTCCCCGGCTCCAGGGATGTTCATGAAAAGGATTTCCCTGATAATTGGGATATCCCAGTTCATTCTCATAATTCCAGGTAAACGTTGCGGCCCGGACTCCCTGATCATACAGCTGCCGGAGCTGTTCCGGTGACTTTTCAAAAATTGCCCCTTCTTCCAGAGAAAGAAGAGCAGACATTTTTCCCTGTTCCCTGTTTTTTCGGATATCCTCATATGTATAAACCTGGCTGATCTGCTCCCGGTTTTTTTCTATTTCATCTTTAAAGAGCTTTATCATGTCCTGAGCCGTGGCAAAACAGTCCTCTGTATTTTCCTTATCCAGAAAAATCGCAAAAGTCTGTAATTCATAGTCTCCCTTTTTCATCTTCTCCAGATCCAGATGAAGACTGCTGCTGTTCAGAAAAAGGCTGCCTCCTTTCTTTCTCTCCTGATAAATGGCACTGACAGTATCACAGTGCAGATCAAATACTTTCATTCCTTTCTCCTCCCGGATTTCTTTTTGTAACTCAGGATTATTATACAGGATATCAAGAGAAGAAGAAACAGAAAAACCCCTTCTTTTCCGGCAGTAAAGGAATCTGCCTGTCTTTTCAGGATACGGGAGGAAACTTCCGGAGTAACCAGTACCTCCATAGAAACCGGGGAGCTCCGGCGCGCCTCTGCTGTTTCTCCCTGGATATTCCCGGCAGCATCCGCGGCAGTCACCTGTATTTTCTGAAGCTTGGGAGAGCTGTCCAGGGTAAGCTCTATAATCCCTTCATGCTCCTCTAAAAATCCCCTTCCGTATACCTTCTTTTCTTCTTCTGTCTCTACCGTTACCTCCTGGAGCAAAAGATTATCCTTGGCATCTATGGTTATACTTTTTTCTTCTGACTGATAAACACCTCTGTCTTCCGCTCCGGTGATCACCACTGTAGGACCGGTTTTATCCACTGCAAAGACTATGGGAAGATCACTGGCGCTGCCTTTTACACTGGTATTGTTCATCTGATTTCCTGCCCGGTCCCTGGAGGAAAGAATTACCGTATAATGTCCCTCCCGGGAAAAGTTTTCTTTTTTCAGAACATAGTGTGCCTCCTGGCGCTTTCCTTTTTCTTCACGGAAGCTTACCAGAAAATCCTGGCCTTCTCTCAGCTCTTTCAGTTCCCCGTCCCTGTTCAAAAGGATCCTGCTCCCACTGATCTTGTCTATATTATACTCTGCCACAGACACGCTCCGCTCCTTGTTCAGATACACATATTCTCTTCCGGCCAGCCATTCCCTGGTTTCTTCTTCCAGAGCATATACAGAGCCAAATCGGTTTACGGAAAATTCTATGGTCTTTTCCTGGACGTTTCCGCCTTTGTCCTCAGATCGGGCTGTCAGGATATAAAAATCATCCCTTTTTTCTTCTCTGGGAAAATCCTGGAATTGCAGGATTTCTCCGTTCGGGATCTCTGTCACAGTATAAGGAAGCTGTATTTCCCCCTGTCCGGCTCCGGTGACTGTGATCTTCACTTCTTCCGGGTCGAAGTTCCTGTCTGTGATCCGTATCCCGGGAGCCACTTCATTATTATTGGCAGACTTGTCTTCTATATTCAATATTTCTATTACCGGCTCTGTAAGATCCACCGTAAATTCTTCTGATCTATATTCTTCAGCGGTATTCCCTGCCTTATCTGTACAGGCAATTCGAAAAGAATATATCCCTTCTTTTAAAAAACGTATCACTGCCTTGTACTCGCCATTTTTTCCAGAAAAAGATCCAATGGAAGGTGTCTCTCCGGATTCTTTCTGGAGTTTCCCATAGATCTCAGAAACAACCTTCTTTTCATCAAAATTTTCTTCCTGTATGGTCACCACAGCTGCCGGAACCTTTCCGTAATACCTGCCTTCTCCCTGTTCTGTCTCATAAGAAGGTTCCCCTGCCCCGGTCACAAAGCTCACCCGGATTACCGGGGGCGTCCGGTCTATAACAAATTCCAGTGTCTCTCCTTTAATCCCTCTTTCTTTTCCCCCTTCTTTCTCCGCCAGATCTCTGCACCAGGGAGTGATCCGGTACTCATGCTCTCTGCTGAAGGTAAGGCTCAGGCGATGGAGGCACTCCTCTGTTCTTTCTGAAGCTTTTCTGTCAGCCTGCCCCTCTTCCGGAGATTCCTCCCAGCTTGCCCCGACTCCCAGCTCTTTTTCCAATTCTTCTAATGAGTAAAGCTTTTCTTTACCCTCATCCAGCTGCATCTGAAACCACAAGTGTTCTTTATCTCTGCTGAAATTTCTCTCCTGATACAGGATTTCCATCTCCACTGGATTCTGGTAATATCTCTGATTTTCCCCCTTTCCGGGAGCGGGACCCTTTACTTCAACGGAAGGATCAACGGTATCGATCATCAGCGTTTTTTCACTGGCTGCAGAATTTCCGCTGTTATCCTCTGCCCGGACTGTGATTTTCACCTCATTGCTGTTATTTTCTTCTGCTTTTACTGTATAGGGAAAAGACAAACTCCTTTCTCCATCTTTCCTATTCTGGAAAAGGATTTTTTCTTCCGTAACCTTTCCTCCGCTTTCCACTTTTATGACGGCATTTTTAACTGCCGATGTAAGTTTTCCAGGATTTCTGTCTTGTACAGATATTTCCAGACTTACATCTTCTCCATAAATCCCGTTGGAAGCTTCCTGTTGATCTTCCGCCAGAGAAATCTTTATCTCAGGGTCCTTCCAGTCCAGGATCAGTCCCTGGGAAACCCAGATGCTCTCATTTCCCAGATGATCCTCCGCCTTTATCAGGATCACATAACCTCCCTCTTTCCCGGGAAGGTGAAGATTTCCTCCTGATGTTCCCTCTTTTGTCTCCAAAGATCCGTCTTCCCATTTTAGATCCTTATCTGCAGAGTTTCTGATCTTCTCTCCTGTAAAATCCTCTTCTGATTTTCCTTCCATAATATAGTAAGCCCATTTTTTTACTCCGCTTCCTTCATCCTTTACTTCTGCTTTCACTGCTGCGTCAAAATCCTGTCCATAGAAATTCTCAAACGTAAGCTCCGAAGAAAGTTTCTCCAGATCCCAGGGGCCGGATGACATCTCTGGAAAAACTGCCCAAGGGCCTTCAGAATCTTTGTATAATGTCACTGTAAATGGAAAAGATGCCGCTTTATTCACAGAATTATAAAGAAATATTTCTAAAGCAGCGGATCCCTCATCAAAAAAGTCTTCCCCCTGAAGATCCAGCCCTTTACCGGAAGAGGGATCGCTGATAATCTCTCCTGTATCTGCGAGGCGGACCTGATCGTAAGATTCCCCCTGGCCGGATCTGCAGATACTTATGTAAAATTCTTTCCCGGATCCGTCTGTCCACAATTTCCCGGTTTCCGGATCCATATAAAAATTCCCCTCCGGCTGTTCAAATTCCAGATACCCTGTATAATCTTCTATTGTCTCCCGGCAGATTGTGAGAGTCCCCTTCCGGATTTCCTCCGTCTCCAGACAGAAGCGGTAATTATTGCCGGGAGTTCCATTGGGTTCCCCTTCCTCTGTAAGGGGATGGATCGTGATCCTTTCCGGATAGGTCCCGGGTCTCTGATCCGGCTTTTCTCCCTCTCTTATCTCTCCAGGTACAGGGAAGACCACCTGATCTCCTTCTAGAATCCCCTCTGTCTCAAGGTTGGAATAGGCCTCTTTGTTTTCCTCCACAGGCTTATGACCGTCATATTCAATCTGGTTCCAGTGACCATATTCTCTTGTCCCGTCTGATACCTTCAGCTTTACAGGTCTCTTTTTTACAGTAACTGTACATGGAAGCTGAGACTGTTGTTCAGGCAGTACTTTATAGTTTTCTTTGTCTCTGCCCTCTAACACTACTTTTTCAACAATGATCCCTGCTTTTTCAGGATAAGTCCGCTCATTTCCTTCTTCATCTGTAAATACCTGCTCAAAACCTTCCGGAAGCCGCCCGTAGAGTTCCCTCACCTTTACATCATCACCTTCTTCGATTCCTCCTTCTGTAAAGTTCAGATCCTCCACACCTTCCAGAAAATCCAGATTTTCCGGATCATGCTCCACCCTTGTATCTCCCTGGTCATAAATTTTTGAATACCTCAGTTCCTGATAAGCCTCCAGAATCACCGGCTTTTTAAGCACAGTAAAAGAACAGTCCACACTTGTCCGGGGACACTCTCCTGTCTCCATCCTGGTCACGGTAATCCACAATGTCTTCCCCTCACAGGCTCTGTCAAAGGTTACCCATCCCTTTTCATCTGCTTTTATGATATCCTGAGAAAGAAAGTCTCCTTTTTTCGGGGCAAAGGTATATTCTGCCTTTTCTCCCTTTCTCAAGTCTCCGGCTTCTTCTGAAAACTTATCCTCGTCGATTATGATCTGAAACCCTTCTGAGCCATAAACAATCTCTACTGTTTCTTCCGGGTTCAGATTTTTAAAGCAGATAGGGATTTCCTGCCGGACATCTCCCCTGTCTGCCATGACCGGAAAGGCTCCTGCAAAGGTTCCTGCCGCCCCGGCGGCCAGAAGGATTCCCCATTTTTTTCCGGTTTTCTTTCGGATCCTCTCTATACGTTCCTTTAAAATATCTGGTATGTGAAAAGCAAAAAATAATAGGACACAGAGAATCAGCAGCGCTCCCCATATTCCAAGACAAAAGACTGCCAAAGTCTGATACAGACTGATCTTACTCAGTATCTGTTCCATAGTCTCCACCCCTTCCTTTCTGAATATTTTCCTGATTATATACACCTTGTATCACTTCTCTGACAGCATCAAGACAGGCTGACAGCTTATCCTTCATTTTCCGTGTATATTCACCGTCAGGATCACTTTCCAGTATTTCCATATTGTTCAGGGCTTCCTCTATTCTGTCGATCTGCATTTCCATTTCTTCTCTGGAGACGCCTCCTTTTCTGAAATCAGAGCCGTTTGCCGCGATCTGCGCCTCCAGTTCCTGACAGGCAAGAAGGCTCTGAAGTCTGTTGTTGCCTTCCAGTTCCTGATCCAGTATCTTCACAAGATCTGTCCAGTAGTCCCGGTACGAGACTAAAAGACCCTCTCCCGGATCTATGATCCCAAGAGTCCCATAGTATTCAGCTATTTTCCAGAGCCTTCCCGCCCTTTGGATCTGGGAATCTTCCAGTTTTTCTGAAGGTCTGGCTTTGGCTGCGATCTGCAGCCATTTTCTGGAAGAAGCCTTGTTTCCTGTACCCTGATAGGAATAAAAATAAGCCAGGCCAAGGTCATAGGCCAGTTTTTCGTAATCCTTTTGGTTTTCCCTTAAATATTCTTCATTGCTTTTCTCTCTCCATGGACTCTTTCCCAGAGCTTTTCTCATTTCCATTTCTTCATCAACAGAGAAAAAGCTGATTCCTTCTTCCAGGCTCTGATCTTCTACTTCCTGATTTTCCCATAGAAAGAATTCCAGCAGTTCTTCATAAGCACGGCCGTCCCAGGGCTTCAGCCCGATGGCCTTCTGATAATTCTCAATGCTTTCTTCCGGATCCTGCCCTCCCGGACTTTTTCCCTCCAGGAGAAGAAGATCATAGGTATTTTCCCGTATCTTCTCTCCTGCTCTCCAAAATCCCAGAGCTCCCGCCCCCGTGCAGATCATTATGAAAAAAACAGCCAGAAATCCTCTCCATTTCAGATTCTGTCCTCTCTTATATTCCCTGTCCAGCTGTTTATAATGTTCCAGGTCATACAGCAGCTCTTTGCATGACGGGTACCGTTCTTCCGGATTTTTTCTGGTGCATTTTTGGATGATCCTTTCCAGGCCTGGCGAAAGCCGGGGATCCCAGCGGCGTATAGGACAGATCTCATAAGGAGCCGTGCCGGGATCATGTCCCGTCAGGATAAAATATAAGGTCGCCCCCAGTCCATAAATATCTGTCCTCTCGTCGGTCTCTCCTCTGCCTCCATATTGTTCCGGTGCGGCATATCCTCTGGTTCCCAGACAGAGGGTGTCTTTCCCTTGTCCCCCTTTGAATTCTCTGGCTGTTCCGAAATCAATAAGAACGATCCGGCCGTCTCCCCGCCTGATGATATTGGAAGGCTTCATATCCCGATAGATCACGGGAGGATTCCTGGTGTGAAGATAAGAAAGTACATCGCACAGCTGTTTTGCCCAGTCTACTGCATTTTCTTCCCTCTGAGGGCCCTGTTCTTTTACGATCCTGTCCAGAGACCATCCTTCTACATAGTCCATAATGATCAAAACCGCATTTTCTCTGTCTATTACTTCTGTTATCTCAGGCAGCCCAGGGTGCTTTAATTTTTTCAAAATAGAAGCTTCTGCCAGAAGGCTCTGCTTTACCATCTCAAAATCGCAGATCCCCTGTTTTCTCATAGCTTTTACTGCCCACTGCCTGTTAGTTTCTTCTTCCGCAGCCAGATAAACCGTACTCATGCCTCCCTGGCCGATCTTCCGGATGATCCTGTACTTTCTATGTCCAGGGGAGCTGTTTTCAAGGGTCTTTACTTTGCTTCACCCTCTTTCGCGCCTGTTTTGTTTTTGATTTTATTTTTGGGAAATGGATAAGAGAATTCTTAATCCCTGAAATGTGATTTTACTATAGCACATTTGGATCAGCGGCACAATTGGCAATATTGCCAAAGTGTCTCCGATCCAAATGCAAAAGCAGTTCCGTTAAAACTGGATCTGCAGTACTTCAAAAAGGATACCCCAGCATACGCTGATCCCATAAAGAAGTCCAATGATCCCCAGATTTTCTTTTGCTCCCCGGTTTGTCCGGCATAAAACCAGGATTCCGACTCCCGCTCCTGCCAGAAGTCCCGCCATCATCTGCCCGGTTCCTAAAATTCCTCCCAGATACATCTGAGTAATGATCACGGATCCGGCGCAGTTTGGGATCATACCTACAAGCCCTGCCAAAAAAACTCCTAAAACAGGCTGGCTTCCGATAATAGCTCCGATCTGATCTTCTCCCAGCGCCTCAACCAGAAATCCGATGACCAAAGTCACAAGAAAGATAAAAATAGTAATCTGAAGAGAATGGATCACCGCAGATTTCAGAATGCTTCCGTCTTCACAATGACAGTGCTCATGTTCGCAAAGATCATGAATATCTTTTTCATGATGTTCCCGGTGAACATGTCTGTGTTCATGATATTCCTTTCTTTTCCGGCTTCCTACTTTCCAGAAAAAATCCAGAAGGAATCCGGACACTGCTCCAATGACAATTTTGAGTCCCAGGATTTTCAGTATCACAGAAAGTTCTACCGCTTCTGAAATAAAGATGGGAAGCATCTCGTCAGATGTAGAAAGAAAAACTGCCATAAGAGTTCCCACCGAGATCACGCCTCCTGCATAAAAACTGGAGGCAGCGGCAGAAAAGCCACATTGCGGAAAAACCCCTGCAATCCCGCCGATCAAAGGTCCCAGCTTTCCTGCCCTGCGGATCATCAGCTGAGTAGTATCCTGGGTCTTGTGTTCCAGATACTCCATTACCAGATAGGTAAGAAACAGAAAAGGCACCAGCCGCAGCGTATCCCCCACAGCATCCATGATCACATGCCAAATCAATTCTGTCATATTAATCTCCATTCCGCCGCCTTTCAGTTGGCGGCACAA
>DWUX01000151.1 GCA_019120545.1 Candidatus Blautia stercoripullorum
TACATATGGCACCTCCTATTATCATTACTCGCCAAATATGGTGATCCTTTCGGGACACTTCAACCTCTTTGTGCGGCATACGATAGTATATTACCATCATTCCCTCATTCCGTCAATATATAAATTTCATTTTTTTACCGGATAAACATTCCCAAAGCCTGCCAGATCAGATATCCGTTCTGATAGAATACCGGATCTCCAGATCCTCTCATCAGCATTTCGATCACCCCATAAAAGAGCAGGAATCCTCCCAGCACCATAGGGATTACAGTAAGGATAATCAGCAATACCAGCATTGTATTGGAAGTGAAATATTTTTGTGTTTTTCCCGGCACACCCCGGCGAAGAAGGTAAGCAGCTGTATAAAAACAGAAGGGCGCTACACAGGCCATACCAATATAAACTCCCAGAAAGGACAGAGGCAGCCCATTTTCCATCAGAGACTGGGTCACAGCCTGGTTATCTACTCCTCCCCCGATAAGCCCGATCATTCCAGACATCAAAGTTGGAAAAAAGTTGTTTATAAAGTGAAACAGCGCCGGATAGATCATATTTTCCGTTTCCACCATCAGATAAGTAAGAGCCGCTCCCAGAAAAGCTGTGGGCAGAAACCGCCACAGACTTCCATGAAAGATTCCAAAAAGAAGTCCCATCAGCACTACCAGGATCCATTTGCCTTTTATCCTAGACTGAAAGCTTTTTAAGATAAATCCTCTGTGAACAGCTTCTTCACATACGGCCGGCATAACGCAGCTTATGAATACGGAAACCGCCACAGGAACGGATGCCATAAAGTCATTCAGGCTTCCGCTGACAGAAAACATCTCTCTGGGGAAAAAATAAGCCACGCTCATAGTAAGAGGGATCACTACACTGTAAGAAGCGATCCAGCAGAGCAGCACCGCAAAAACTTTCTGCCATTGGGGTCTTTTCACAGGAAAAACTTCTTTAAAAGGTACTTTCAAAAGCTTTGCGCCGCCAAGAGCTAAAGCCAGAAGATACAATTCTGTCAGCGCCAGGCCATACATCCCCCACTTCATCTGAGCCCAGGCGATAATGGTATAGAATGAAACCATCACCACGATAAAAAGCAGGATCCCGTGGATTGGCCTCAATTCATCCTTTTTTCTTTTCTTTTTCTCATAATTGAACTGGTCTTCCATCTAGTACCGCCTCTTTTAATTCATTATCTACATACCATTCTTTCAGGGAGAAAAACGGATGATTCTCCCTCAGAAGGCGAAAGAAAATCTTATCTCCCTCCCAGATTTCCAGATCCTCAACCTTTTCTTTTGGCACCCATTCCAGCACACCTTCATTACAAGGTAAAAGTTCACCCTCATATTCCTTTGCAGTGTACAGACACATATATTCCGTCAATGTTTTTCCTGTTGCAGAATCTGTGAGCTTAAAGGTGATCAGGCCCTGGAAGTCATAAGATTTCAGTGTAAGTCCTGTCTCTTCCTTAACCTCCCTGAGAAGGCACTCTTCAGGACTTTCTCCCTCTTCAAAATGACCTCCCACACCGATCCACTTATCTTTATTTACATCATTTTTCTTCACCACCCGGTGAAGCATCAGATAACTGTCCTCCTTCTCAATATAGCAAAGAGTTGTCATCACAGAAGGTTTTTTCATCTTTTCCAGTCCTTTCTTTTCTTTATCTCTTCTTCCAGAGATTTCTCCACCTTTTTTCTGGTTACTTCCACAATATTCAGAGGAGTCATATCCACCACCGCTGCTTTTATCGGATCTTTTCTCAGGTAACCTTGAAGGATTTTCAAAAGTTCCTTCTTGTCTTCCTCCTCTTCCATATTAATAAAATCTATAAGAATGATCCCTGACAGATTCCGCAGCCGAAGCTGAAAGGCAATTTCCCTGGCTGCCTCCAGATTGATTTTTCGAAAGGTCTCTCTGGTATTTTTCTTATCAGAAAATTTTCCAGAATTTACATCAATACTTACAAATGCCTCGGTCTGCTCAATGACCAGAAAGCCTCCGGATCTGAGCCATACCTTCCGGTCCAGAGCTTCCTCCAGAGATTTCTCCAGACGGTACAGCTTGGAAAGGGGCAGCAATTTATCTTCATAGAAGCGTACCGGCACTTTGCCGCCTTCCCCTTCAGTATTTTCCCCGCAGATCTGTGTATAGATTTCACTGTCGTCTGTCACAATCTCTTCCAGATCCCGGATATAGACCCCCTGAAAGATCCTGAGAGATTCTGACATGCCTTTCTCCAGAAGGGTATAACAAACCCGGGACATGGCCCGATGTCTCAGTTCCTGATATTTTTCTCTCAGCCGGAAAAGCTCCTCTGTCAGTTCTTCAGGAGAAGCCTCCCTGGCGTTAGTCCGGACAATGATCCCTTCCTCACCGGATACATGTTTCTGAAGGGCGGTCCGAATCCGGGCTTTTTCTTCTTTTGTAAGTTTTGCGGAAAAGCCCAGTTGTTTTCTCTGGCTGGTCAGAACCAGATATCTTCCTGTAAAGTTGAGATTTCCCGTAACAGAAGGAAGTTTAGACTTGATCCCTTCCCGGGATACCTGGACCACTACCTCGTCTCCCTCTTTTATCACCCTGTCCTTCTTCGGATTTGTAAAAATAGGAGGCTCTCCTTCTTCCAGATCGTAATAGCACATTTTTCCGGGAGCGATCTCAATAAAAGCGCAGTGTATGTTTTTCCGGATATTTTTCACCTTGCCGATATAAATATTGCCCAGGAGTTTTTCTTCCCCCTCCCGGACAATATTAAACTGACAGATACGGCCCTCTTCCTCTTTGGCACTGACCAGGAGATTCTCTCCCCCAAAATCCATATGAGTAATGATCAGCCTACTCAATTTCTTCACCCAGATCTTCCAGGGATACCAGTTTCCGTTCTCCCTCTTCTCCCAGCTCTCCGTAAACTTCCATTCTGTGGATCAGAAGTGACAGAGGCTGAAATTTCTGTCCGCAGAAAGCGAAAAAGGCTTCCATGACCAGTTCCGGCTTAGTGTTCTTTACACTTCCGGCCGCCAGTTTCAGGAAGATACTCTCTCCCCGGATCTCCATCTCATATATATAAGGTTTAATATCTACTTCTTTCTCGTTTTTCTTAGTCTTTTTCAGGATACGGATCTCCTGCTGCTCCATAAAAGCAGGAACCTTCTCCTTCCAGTTTTCCCCGGGCTCCATACCTTCCCGGAAAGATACCAGATAATCAGCCGCGGCCACCAAAGACATGGCCTTTCCTTTCTTGCCTTCCGGAACTTCCCGGACGCTTAAAACTTCCATGCCTTCCACCATAACCTGATTCAGCCGCTCCACCGCTTCTTTAGAAGGCATTGGCGTCTTCAGCTCCAGGTCAAAATATTCTCCTTCGCTGGTAACTCCTACACCCAGAGGAGCCGCAAAAGACATGATCATATGGGGACTGAACCCTTCAGAATAGGCAGCGTCCAGTCCAGCTCTTTTTACCGCTTTCTGAAAATACCGCATAATATCCAGGTGTCCGATAAACTTCATAGCTCCCTGTTTTGCAAACTTAATTCTTACCTTCAACGCAGACACCTCCTTTATATGCTCCTGCGCCACAGCCGGAACACTGCTGGCGGCAGTTGGGGGTAACTTCCCCTTTCATGGCCTTTTCCCACTCTCTCTTCAGGAAATTCTTGGTCACGCCGATGGAAATAAAATCCCAGGGGAAGATCTCATCTAAGGGGCGCTCCCTTAAGGTATAAAATTCCGGATCAATGCCCAGCTCTTCAAAGGCCTCCATCCAAAGGTCATAGCGGAAATACTCAGACCAGGAATCAAAGATGGCTCCTTTCTTATAAGCAGCCTCCAGCACATCCGCCACTTTCCGGTCACCTCTGGCCAGGATCCCCTCCAGGACTGTGACATCCGCTTCATGGTAATTATATTTAATGCTCTTCTGATTTAACTGAGCCCGGATCTCTTCTTTTACCACTTTTGCCTTATCCAGGTAATCCTCTTTCCGGAACATTCCTGCCCACTGGAAAGGCGTAAAAGGCTTAGGCACAAAGAAAGAAGTGCTGACCACGATCTGACATCTGCCGTGGCGCTGGTCTTTTGGTATCTCATAATATTTTTTGGCGATCTCCTCAGCCAGATGGGCGATCCCCTTCATATCTTCTTCCGTCTCGGTGGGAAGTCCCAGCATAAAATACAGCTTTACTCTGGTCCATCCTCCCTGGAAAGCTCTGGCGGCTCCTTCCAGGATCACCTCTTCTGTAAGTCCCTTGTTGATCACGTCCAGGAGTCTCTGGGAACCGGCTTCCGGAGCAAAGGTCAGACTGCTCTTTTTGATATCCTGGACCTTGCTCATCACGTCCAGGGAAAAGGCGTCGATCCGCAGAGAAGGAAGGGAAATATTTACCTTCCGGGCAGAACATTCTTCGATCAGGTAATCGATCAGCTCCGGCAGTTTTGAATAGTCGCTGGAACTTAAAGAGCTGAGAGAAATCTCCTCATGGCCGGTGCTCTCTATAAGAGCCCTGGCTGTATCCTTTAAAAATTCCAGATCCCGCTCTCTTGTAGGACGGTAAAGCATGCCTGCCTGGCAGAACCTGCAGCCCCGGATACATCCTCTCTGGATCTCCAGGACCACCCGGTCCTGGGTAGCCTTGATAAAAGGCACCACCGGCTTTCTGGGGTAATAGGTGTGGGTCACATCCATGACCACCTGTTTCTCAATCTTTTCTTTTGCATGAGGATTATTGGGGGTAAAGGCTTTAATAGTTCCGTCCTCATGATACTCTACATCATAAAAGGCCGGCACATAGATCCCCGGCACTTCCGCAGCCATTTCCAGAAATTCTTTTCTGGACTTTCCGGATTTCTTCCATTCCTTATAAATATCTAAAAGATCATTGAATACCGTTTCTCCCTCCCCGATATAAAACATATCAAAAAACGGGGCAAGGGGCTCCGGATTATAGGCGCAGGGACCTCCTCCCATGACAAAGGGATGCTCCTCGGTCCTGTCTGCCGCCCGAAGAGGGATCTGGCTTAGATCCAGTACCTGGAGGATATTGGTGTAGCACATCTCATACTGAATGGTAATTCCCAGGAAATCAAAATCCTTTACCGGATCCTGAGACTCCAGAGCAAAAAGAGGGATCTGTTTCTCCCTCATGACCTTGTCCAGATCCGGCCAAGGAGAATAAACTCTCTCACACCAGGTATCTTCCCTCTGGTTAAACATATCATAGAGGATCTGGATTCCCAGATGGGACATGCCGATTTCGTAGACGTCCGGAAAACACATGGCGAAACGGATATCCACCTGATTCTTGTCCTTCATCACCGAGTTCACCTCGTTCCCGATGTAACGGGCAGGCTTCTCGATATTTAGTAATATTTCATCATTTAAAGCTAGTTTTCTCATAAAAACCTCTCTACTTATTTTGTGAATAGCATACAAAACACCGTTTGTATCATGGAACAGACCATTCTGATGATACAATCCGTGATATTATATACCTTGTATGGAGGAACTTCAAGAAAATATTTCTTATTTCTTCGCCTCAGGTCTGTCATCAACAAGCATAATCTTACAGCGCTTCTTATAGCACGCAATACCATATTTCAGAATATGCTCTATCCCTTCTTCCTGAAGTTCTTCCTGATATCCTTTGCGCTCAATTTGCTGCAAGGCTTCTTGGCAGGCTTCCTCCAGTTTACCGTTTTCTGCATATTTCACCTCAATTACAATACCGATTTCTTCGTCCTCACTCCTCACAAGAATATCACTGTAGCCGTCTCCAGATTCTTCATTAGAAGATATGATCCATGTATCCTTATAGCCCAGGAGGCCCAAAAGGATACCATGATAAAAATTTTCCTTCTTTGATTTTTTCACAAACGTATCCCGGATACTGATCGTCTTTCGCAGATAGTCCGAAAATCTCTTCTCCACTTCCTCTGCCTCTCCTTTTTGAAGAGCGTTGCAAAAAGCATTTACAGTATCCCCGTTCTTTTTGATATTCTCCTTAAAAAAATCCATGATCTGTTCTATAAAGATCTCACGGATCTCCATGTTTGGAATTGCCAGATAAAAGCTTTTTCTTTCCGGTTTTCCACGCTGTGTAAGGTAACCGGTAGTAAAAAGAATACTCCAAATATTATCAATAGAATTGTACATATCTTTATAAGTCAGTTCCTGATGGATTTCTTTTTTAATAACCTCTCCTGCAACAAGTCTTTCAATCTCGTTCTTTGTTGTACCGATGTCTGCCCCCTGGATAAACTTCCTTACCACTTCATTACTGCTGGTATTAGACCAATAGTTCTGGGGCAAAGCATTACTATCGGCACGGAGTTCATCACAATAGTTGACAACATCCCAGGGACAATACACTTCCACATTGCCAAACCGATATCCGTCATACCATTCCTTAACATCCTCATAATTCCGGGAAAGATCATAATATCCCTGTTCAAAAGCTTTTGATAATGGCACATCATACTCATCTATCAGAAGGATCACTTTTCGTCCATAATGCTTTTCCAAAAGTTCCGACAAAACCTTTAAGCTGCCGTATAAAACAGCTTCACTCATATCTGCCCGCAGTAATGCCGTATATGCGTCTTTATCATAAACCGTAAGACGGTCACTGTTCAAAAGACATTGAAACCGGCGGGCTTCTCCATTGATGATCTGAACTGCCAATTCCCTGGCCGTCTCAAAAGAGCCTGCATCAACTCCTTTCAGGGATATTGAAATCACCGGAATTTTTCCCATATATTCCTCACACAACGAAACCTCTTTTGAAATTTCCAGTCCCTCAAAGATTTCTTTCCTGCCGCCCAGTTCAAAGAAACTTTTCATCATACTCATGTTTAATGACTTTCCAAACCTTCTCGGACGGGTAAACAAAGTTACCTTTCCCCAGTTCTCAAGAAGTTCTTTGATCAATCCTGTTTTATCCACATAGTAAAAGCCCTTCGTCCGAATTTCTTCAAAATTTTCAATCCCGATGGGAAGTTTCTTTTTTCTGGCTTCCATTTCCTATTCTTTCTTCTCTCTGGTTTCCCCTTTACAGGTAATCCATCACATCATTCTGTTCTGATACACAAGGCTTCTTTCCATTTATTATACTGAAGTATTTCCACGATTACAAGAAAAGCTGCCGTATCTTTTGACACAGGTCAAATGATACGACAGCTTTTCTATTTTTATTTGGGTACCTGTTTAACCAGCCTCCACTTCCTCTGAAGCCGTTCCCACTGAAAGGGTATAGCTTTCTCCGGAAGCAATCTCCGGACTGCTGAGGATAATTACAGAAAAAGATAATTCCGGCGTGACTTCTATAATGGTATTGCCGCTGGAGTCTGTGAGAGTGACCTCTGTACCGGCGGACTGCTCGCCTGCATCGACGGATATAACTCCCTGCTGTGCATCACTGAATGTCTGGGCCATTCCGGAAGCCCCTGTTCCGATAAAAGTTCCTCCTGTGATCTCGGCGGTTGTATCGTAATCCAAGGTAGAGGTATCTCCCTGTGTAGGTCCTGCCACCACCGTATATCCCCCGGTTATTTCCAGGGATCCGTTTGCGTCAATACCATCCCCGGAAGCAGTAATATTCAAAGTTCCCCCTGAAATTAAAATGGTACCGTCTGAAGAAGAGGATCCCGGGCCTCCTCCCCCGAACATTCCGTCTCTTCCCCCCTGGGTCCCGCTGGAGTCTGTGCCGCCCGCAGCATTCAGGCCGTCGTCGCTGGCTGTAAGGGTGATATCCCCGCCCTGTATCTCAAGATGGAGGGCCTCCAGACCCTCATAGCTTTCTGAAATATTCATGGTCCCTGCTGTCACCGTCAGGTTTTCGTCAGCATGAACAGCGTCATCCCCTGAAGCAATTTCAAAAACGCCGTCTTTTATGGTAATAGAGCTATTGGAATGTATAGAATCATCTGCGGAATCAATGGTAAAGCTTCCTCCCGAAATCAGCAGATTTCCTGCGGCTTTGACTCCTTTCATGCTGGTGCTGCTCTCTTCCTCTGTTGACTTGGAACCGTCTGCGGAAGAATCTTCTGCCGGATCTGAATTTTCTGTAGTTGAACTTTCTGTGGATAGGCTTTCTGCGGAAAGATTTTCTACGGAAACAGAAGGCTTGGCCGGAGAAGCGATCTCGGAAGAACCTGCCTCCCCGCTCTCGCTGCGGCCGCCAGTCCTGCCAGGAGCCTGGCCTTCTCCTCCCTGGCCCTTTCCTGCAGGACTGCCGCCTCCCGGACCGCCGCCTCCCCGGAATTCACCCCAGGAATCCGAGGATTCTTTTGTCCCGTTTTCGCTGCCGCCTCCTGCCTGGATCTGGAAAGTTCCCGCTGCGATCTGCATATAGGACCCGGCGCTGATGCCATCTCCTTCTGCCTCCACAGCTATGGTCCCATCGGAAATATAAACAAATCCCAGGGAAGGGTCCTCATCATTTTCTGCGTGGATACCGTCCTTGCCTGCAGTCACAGTAAGCTGGCTGCCGCCGGTGATCCTGATGCTGTCATTTGCTTTCAGTCCATGAGAAGCCGCTGTAATATTGTAGGTCCCATCGGTGATCGCCAGATCATCATTGGATACGATCCCGTGGCCTCCGGGAGAAGATATGGTAAGAGTACCTGTACCGTTGAGAGTCAGATCCTGTTTTGAATAAATAACCGAATCAATATTGCTGTCATCAATGGCAGTATAAGTTCCGCTGTTGGAAAGAGTATTTTCACTTCCTTCTGCCAGAGTGAGGAATACCTTGTCCGCCTCCAGGATATACAGAGGCGCGGAAGTTTCACTGTTGATCTCCACGCCCTCAAAGATCAGCCGGACCTTGGCAGTATCCGGCGCATTTACTATGATCATCCCGTCGCTTAAAGTTCCAGATATCAGATAGGTGCCTTCCTCCGTTATGGTGATTGTGTCCTCTGAAATCTCTACGCTGTCTGAACTGGAAGAAGCGGAAGTGCCCCTTAAGGTAACGGACACACAGTCCTCCTCCTGGTAGTCTTCTTCATAATCTCTGTCTGTAAACATATCTTCGTCAGTCTGTTCTTCAGCAGATACCGACTGGCTCGTTTCTTCTGTATCGGCTGTATTTTCTGAATTTTCCTCTGCCTCCCGGGCTTCCTGGCTGCTGTCCGAAGTGCTGCCGATGTTCAGGCTTGCGCAGCCGGAACCGGCAGATACTGTCAGAAGCAGGATCATTAAAAGAACCAGCTTTTTTTTCATAAGGCACGATCTCCTTTCCCTAAAGCTCCGTTATAGTTGTCTCCTGTCTGGAAACTGCGATTTCCAGATTTCCGTTTCTGCACCGGATCTTATCGATCATTTCTTTTTCTTTGGCTGCGTCCCGGAGAGTGATATGATAAGTCAGCCGGAACAGACTTCCCATGTTGGTGGTCTTTACGCCGATCAGCTCATGGGAAACGGCGTATTCCTGGAAAATATCATCGAAAATTTCTGTGTAGTCCAGATCCTCGGGAATGGTTATAGCAAAGGTCTTATAGACCGCCCCGTTCTTTTTTACCCCGAGATCAAGACGGTTATAGAGCATAAAGATCAGGCTTAAGACCAGGGTAAAAAGCGCCGCAAATCCCAGATAGCCCATTCCTGTGATCAGACCGGCTCCCATGGCAAGAAATAACGTACAGATTTCTCTGGCCGTACCGGGAACAGACCGGAAACGTACCAGGCTGAAAGCTCCGGCAACTGCCACTCCGGTCCCTACATTGCCGTTGACCATCATGATCACTACGCACACCACTGCAGGCAGCAGAGCCAAAGTCACCACAAAGCTTTTGGTATACCGGGTGCGGTACATATAGGCAAAGGCCATGACCAGGCCCAGGATCAACGCCGTTGCCAGGCACAGCATAAAATCTCTTACACTGATCACTTTGGTAAGATCTGTGTCAAATAATCCTTGAAATATTGTTTCAGGCATGAAGTCGTACCTCCTGTTTCAGTTTTGGATAGATCATAGTCTGATAAGCAGTTCCATATTTGGAAAAAGAAGTTTTATAAATGTGTTCCTGTGACAGTACATGGACCATCCACAGAGGGATACCCCCTGAACACTTGATCTCCATCAGGACGCTTCCTTCCGGAAGGATAGGCGTGCCGTAGACTTCCGACTCCAGGGACAGGTCCTCCTGCCGGCATAGGATTTTTTCATCAAAGGTCACCCGGAAATCTGAATGATCTTTCGAATAATAGGCTTCTCTTTCGTAGGAGAGAAATACCGCCGGATGAAGATCCTGATAATACTGAAAGAAATAATCAATTTCTTCAGATATCTGACTGTCGTGGCTGCAATGGCGTTCTCCTGATACCCATTCCATGGCTTCTTTTTCCGGAAGGGGTATCCTTCGCTTGTATACGATCTTCTTGTACTTTTTCTTCAGTTCCACAAAGACTGTGCTGTCAGGTCTGGCCTGGCTATAGCTCCGGATCCGCAGTTTTTCTTTATAAGCGGGCTTTTCAATAGAGTGACGGACCAGCCGGTATGTATCTGTATCAAAATACAGGTTCCGGATCGTGGTCCGCCCATACTGGTCCAGGGACATATAGGGTTCCATGGCCTGAAGCATTTTTTCTTTCTGCTGGGGATTCAGCAGATATTTCATTTCATATCTTTTAAAAACCTTTTGGATTGGCATAAATAATTCCCCCTGTACTTTTGATGCTCCTATTGTACAGAGGGAAGATTGAAGTTTTATTGAAGACACAGATTTTTCATATTTTAACTTTTCGGAGTATTTCCTTTCTGCAGGGGCAGCTTCACGAGAAAGATCACCATTCCATCCCTGCACTGGACCTGGATAGAGCCTTTATGCGTCTGGGCGATGGCTTTGGCAATGGCAAGCCCCAGGCCGTAATGACCATCTTCTGCAGCCCTGGCCTGATCACTGCGGTAGAACCGTTCAAAAAGATGCTTTCTCTGTTCCTCGGGTATTTCCCTGCCTTCATTTGCCACAGACAGAACAGCGCTGTTTTTTACCCTTTTCAGTTCCAGATCTACCTCTTTTCCCTGGCTTCCATGGCGGATCCCGTTATCAATAAGGATAGAGGTCAGCTGTTTCAGCTGCACGCTGTTCCCATTGACCCAGATTTCTTCTTCTATGCTGCTGTTCAGAGCCAGTCCCTTTTCATAAGCCACCGGTTCAAAAGGCAGGGTTTCCCCCCAGACCAGACGGCTGAGATCCAGGGGCTCCATCTGGGGTCTGGCATTTTCCGCTCTTGCCAGATCCAGAAGCTGGGTGATCAGGGCCGACATCCGCTGATTTTCATATTGTATATTAAAAAGCCACTGATTCTCTCCCATCTCTCTTGTGAGAAGCTCCAGATTAGCATTGATCACTGCCGCCGGAGTTTTCAGTTCGTGGCCTGCATCGGAGACAAACTGCTTCTGCCGTTCATAATTTTCTTCCAGCGGGGCCAGGATCTTCCCTGCCAGATAATTGGCCAGTAAAAAGATCAGCACCAGGGCAATGCCTCCAAAGATCAGAGTATAGGTCACCAGAGTTCCTGCGTTTTCCAGCATCAAGGTATTGTCCAGAAAAGCCACCAGGATATACTCTCCCTTGTCCTTCTTTTCATACAGGAGACTTCCTTTCTTACCTTTTTCTTTTTCTTCTTCCAGGATCCCTTCTGCCAGCTTGGTAAGTTCTTCTTCGCTGTAGGCGGATACCTCTCCATTATCCACTGCCAGGACTTCCCTCTCCGGAGAGAACACTACAGAATAAAAAGTGGAAAGTTCCAGCATGGGACGTTTTCCCCGGGGATCTCCTCTTTCTTCCCGATCTCCCTGGATATCCGGTCCATCGCCGTTTTTCGTCTTTGGATAGATATACCCCTCCACATAATGATCCAGAAGATCCCGGTTTTCTTCTGTCATGTCGCTGTAACTGGCTAAATAAATGGTACAGAGGGTTCCTGCCAGTAAAAGGACCAGGATCAGCATAATGGAGGCCACGATCTTTCTTTTAGATTTCTTAAACATCTTCATACCTCAATTCGTAGCCCATGCCCCGCACTGCTTTAATTTCTGTTTTTGCTTTTACAAAGTGGAGTTTTTTCCGGACGAAAGAAATATAGACTTCCACGTTATTATATTCTGTATCACTGTCATAACCCCAGACTTTCAGGGCGATCTGCTCCCTGGTAAGGATCTGCCCCTGGTTTGAGATCAGGTATTCCAGAATACGCAGTTCTTTCTCACTGAGGCGCACATTGTTCTCTCCTGAAGACAGGGAAGAAGCTCCCGGGTTCAGAGAAATATCACCGAATGTCAGGGTCCCGTCCGGGGAATGGATATTTCTCCGGCCCAGCGCCCGGATCCTGGCCAGAAGCTCTTTTGTCATAAAAGGCTTTGTAAGATAATCGTCTGCCCCGCAGTCCAGGCCAGTGACCTTGTCATCTATATCGCTCTTTGCCGTCAGCATAAGGATCGGCGTCCGGATCCCTTTCTTTCTGACCTCCCGGGTGATGTCAAAACCGTTTTTTCCCGGAAGCATCACATCCAGGATCACCACGTCATAAACCCCGGTTTCTATGGCGTACTGGCCTTTCACCCCATCCCCCCAGTGGTCTACCTCATAATTTTCCTGCCGCAGTATCTCACACAGAGCCTGATCCATCCTCTCTTCATCTTCTACAAGTAATATCCTCATCTCGCACCTCTCTGATCTCAGAAGAATATGGTTATCCTTTAAATTTTATCTACGATACCCACAGATTGTTACATGCTACGCACTCTCACAATTCTCCTCATCATTCGCATATCATGGGATATTCATCCCATTTTTATATTATACTAAAAAGCTTGAAACAACATTGAATATTTCAGCAAACAGGGAGCTGCAGCACTAAACAAATATCAGGAATATATACATTTTATGCGAATTTGTCG
>DWUX01000152.1 GCA_019120545.1 Candidatus Blautia stercoripullorum
GAGGAAAGTCCGGGCTTCACAGGGCAGGATGCCAGATAACGTCTGGTGGAGGTGACTCTAAGGACAGTGCAACAGAAATATACCGCCGGAGCAGTCCGGTAAGGGTGGAAAGGCAGTGTAAGAGACTACCGCCTTCCTGGTAACAGGGAGGGCACATGTAAACCCCATCCGAAGCAAGACCGAATAGAAAACAATGTGGCTGCCCGTCACGTTTTCAGGTGGGTCGCTTGAGCCTGCCGGCGACGGCAGGACTGGATAGATGATTATTCTCGACATAACCCGGCTTATCGTTCTGCTTATCCACAATATAAAGAGGGAAAAGCAATTAAGGAATAAATAATAGAAAAGGTGTAAAGCCGGTCTGTTTTTAACAGACTGCGCTTTACACCTTTTCTTGCTTTATTCTTTCTGACCCAGAAGGTAATCAATAAATTGCTGAGCAGTTCTTCCGGAAAGTCCGCCGTGACGAAGCTCCCAGGCATTTGCCTGCTGAAGCAGTTCTTCCTGCTCCATATGCAGTCCATGCCTTTGGGCCAGAGCAAGTACGATCTGCTGGAATTCTTTTTTGCTGGGAGAACCAAAGTAAATGGTCACACCAAAACGATATACCAGAGAAAGTTTTTCCTGTACAGTATCATTGGTATGAAGATCATCATCCCGGTCAGTTTTGTCACTGAATTTTTCACGAACCAGATGACGGCGGTTGGAGGTGGCATAGATCAGAATATTGTCTGGTTTCCGTTCCAGTCCTCCTTCGATAACCGCTTTCAGATATTTATACTCAATTTCAAAATCTTCAAAAGACAAATCGTCCATATATATAATAAATTTGTAATGACGGTTTTTAATCTGGGCGATCACATCGTTAAGGTCTTTAAACTGGTGCTTATACACTTCAATAATACGCAGACCCTGGTCATAATATTGGTTCAGGATCGCTTTAATGCAGGAAGATTTTCCTGTTCCGGCATCCCCGAAGAGAAGACAGTTGTTAGCCGGCTTTCCTTTCAGGAATGCTTCTGTATTATCAATCAGTTTTTTCTTGGCAATTTCATATCCTACCAGGTCATCCAGACGGACATGGGCAATTTTTGTAATAGGAACGATTTTGACCCGTTCGTCATTAGGGCCATGTTCCAGGCGGAAGGCCTTATGAAGCCCCAGTTTGCCTACGCCATAATCTTTATAAAAATCTACCATATGTCCCATAAATTCTTCAGGAGTATCTGAAGCGGCAAGGAGTTCGCTTAAATTGTTCAGACGGCTGCTGATCCTCTCGTTAAACTGCTTGCTGCCATGGCTGTCATTTTCATATTCATTGATCAGATGACAGCAGGAGGAAGAACCATAAAAATTTTCAAAAGATGAAAAATCCAGGTTGAAAAGATCTTTAAAAATAGCAAAATCATGAAGAGCAAGCTGGTTGATCGTGCCTTCTACCGGGCCGACGATCTCGCAAGCCGTGCTGAAGGCATTCTCATGGTTCGCCAGCAGATAAGTAAGATAGCTGTGCCACAGATTTCCTGTGAAGCCATAGGTGCTGGCCATTTCTACAAGACGGTTCATACAGCTGTAGAATAAAGGTTTTGATTTGTTCGGCTCCTCTGGCTCCAGACAGCAGATTTCCAATGCTCTGGACATATCTTCCAGAATCTCTCCCTGCTGAAAATTTCTGTATAAGATGCATTCATCGATATTAAACATTTTTCTGATTCCTTTCTAATAATTGCCGTGAATACGGAAATTCCGGGTTTCTGCTTCCAGTCCCCGAAGTGCGTTCTTTACAGCACTGTCGCTTAAATTTCCTTCAAAATCTACAAAGAAGCGGTATTCCCAGTTCCGTCCATGAATAGGGCGGGACTCGATTTTCGTCATATTCAGTCCATTGTAGATAAAATGGGAAAGACTGTTGTAGAGGCTCCCGCTTTCATGGGGAAGTTCGTAACTCACACTGATCTTTCCGGCATTACGGCAATAGATTTTATCTTTGGTGACAATAATAAATCTGGTAGAATTTCCGGCATTGGTATAAATATTTTCCTTTAGAACGGAAAGACCGAAGAATTCAGCGGCATAAGGACTGGAAATAGCAGCCTGGGTCTTATCTCTTTCTTCTGAGATTTTCTTTGCCGCAGCGGCGGTATTTCCAAATTCATGAGTTACCCATTCTTTGTGGGATTCCAGAAACTCTCTGCACTGCATCAGAGCCTGGGGATGGGAATAGATATCTTTAATTTCTGACAGAGAAGTCCCCGGCAGACCTACCAGAGCATGCTGACAGGGGATGATCTGTTCTCCTACGATCACATGGTCATATTTGGTCAGCAGATCGTAATTATCCTGAACAATGCCGGCGGTAGAGTTTTCTATAGGCAGGACCGCATAATCAGCATCGTGATTTTTAATTGCCTCCATAGCGTCTTTCCAGGTATCTACATGGAAACTGGTAATATTTTTTCCGAAAAAAGTATTCATAGCAGCATAACTATAGGCGCCTTCCACTCCCTGAAACACTACGGTGACTCCTTCTTTTTTTAAAGAGTCAATGGGAGAAAAAGGAGAGGCTGCTGTATTCTGTTGTTCTTCTATAAGCTGATACTGACGTTTTCTGCTTATAGACATGATCTGCCGGTACAGTTCATAGATTCCCCGGCTGTTGAATTCACTGGCGGCCTGATGGCTGAGTGTTTCCAGTTTTTCCTTTTCTCTTTGGGGATCAAAAACAGGTTTTCCTGTTTCTATCTTAAAACGGGCTACTTTTTCAGCTACAGCCATCCTCTCTTCAAAGAGTCTGACGATCTGGCTGTCGATATCGTCGATTTTATCTCTGAGCTGAGTCAGATCTAACATTTGTATCTTCCTTCCTTTTTCATAAAGTCATTATGCTTATGATACACCGACAGATTTTCCCCTGCAAGTCTTTTTATGCATCAAGGAGAAAAATCTGGGCATAATAAGAAAAATGCTATAGAGGGGAACAGGAGGAAAAATGAAAGGAGATTTTTTGCGCTGCGGGGCTGTAGGCTGGTGCCTGGAAATATTCTGGACCGGGATCCATTCTGCGGGAAGAAAGGAATGGAAAATGATGGGGCAGTCTTCCCTTTGGATGTTTCCTATTTACGGAATGGCCGCATGTATCGGCCCTGTATCCAGGTATCTGAAAAAGATCCCTGTGATCTTCCGGGGAAGTCTGTATATGACTGGGATTTTTGCGGCGGAATTCAGTACAGGACTTTTGCTGAAGCACTACAATATATGTCCCTGGGATTACAGCCGTTATCCTCTGAATTATAAAGGGGTGATCCGTCTTGATTATGCTCCTTTATGGTTTGCTACAGGACTGCTTTTCGAAAAAATATTGTCTCATGAAAACTGAAAATTCTTGAAATGCCTCTGGAAGTGGTATATGATAGTAAAAAAGTTAAATATATACAGGAGGTAATCTATGAGACACTTAATGAGTCCGTTGGATTTATCCGTAGAGGAATTGGACAAGGTATTGGACCTGGCCAATGATATTGAAAGAAATCCGGAGAAATACGCTCATAAATGTGATGGAAAGATCCTTGCAACTTTGTTTTATGAGCCAAGTACACGTACACGTCTCAGCTTTGAG
>DWUX01000153.1 GCA_019120545.1 Candidatus Blautia stercoripullorum
AGCCTATGGTCTCAAAGCTATGCTTGGCAAATTCGCATAAAACGTATAAATACTTCTGAAGCATGGTTAATGCGGCAGCGCCTTTTTATAAGAAATTTTAGATGTTGTTCATTCAAAAATGGAATGAACCATATAATATTTATTCAGTTGCAGAATAAACTGTCATGAAATAAAATGGGGAAAAGAAAGAAAATAGACATTCGGACCGAAGAAACCTGTATATACAGTTTTTGTGCCGGAACTCAGAATCAGATTCTTATCCGGCGATAAAAAATATTTTACAGAAAGGAAATATCTATTATGGCTAACAAAAAAATAGAAATTAGAATTGACGACGTTCGGATTGTGGCTGAACTTTTTGTGGACAAGGCCCCGGAAATCTGCAATATGATTTTAAACAATCCAGGTCAGACTGCTGTGATCCAGCATGCAAAACTTAACGGACAGCTGTTTTTCGGCACTCTTCCATATTCCTGCGGTTTTGAAAATAAATGCAGAGGAGGAGACCTGGTATTAGGAGACCTGGCTTATTACAATCCAAGAAACCAGCTGTGTTTCCTTTATGGAAAAGGAACCGATGAACCTCTTCCTATCAGCAAGATCGGACGGATCGTAGAAGGCCTGGAAGGAATGAAAGTGGTAGGTATCAAGAACTGGCTGAACCAGGGAAGCATGATGACAATAGTAGGAGAAGTGGAGTAGGAGGTTTCAGTATGAATTGGAGAGATGCGATTAAAAAATTTGAAGAAAGACGTCTGGCAATATGGGACAAAATGCCTCAGGATGTTTATAATCTCAGCCAGGGAATCGTACCGGGAGACACCAATGTATATGGACAGTATGTTACCACAATGCTTTACGCGGACTCTGAAATGCGTACCCTGGGAGATGAAATCCTGTTTTATCTGATCGAGACAGCGAAGGAAGAAGATACGGATCTGCATACTCTTGTAAGATATGCGAAGAATCTTCTGGACTATAAAGAAAAGTTCCTGGTTTTCACCGGAGTTCCCATGGCTTCAGAAATGCTGAGAATGTATATGGATGCACTGGACACTCTGGAAAGTAAGGAGGAATTTGTAGAACTGACCAACACGGCTTTAAAATACTTTAACAGACACCATATGTGGGTGGATCTGATCATTCCGTGGGGAGTGTTTAACGGATTTGCCAAGCAGGATTTTTCAGAGCTGGTAGAAAAATAAAAGATCAGAGCAAAGGCGCTATTTAGCAACAGATCTAAATAGCGCCTTTATTTTTTATTATTAGGAAACTTTACTGTAAAGCTAAAGATGATGCCTGCTGAGAAAATCCGAGGCAGCCATCTTACGTGTGAGAGCCAGAAATTCTTTTACTGCAGGAGAGGCATATTTGCTGGAGCGGATGACCACTCCTAAGGTTCTGGTACAGCCGGTAGTCAGAGGTTTTGTCAGTATTTTTTGATTGGTCAGAAGAATAGCCAGTTCCGGAAAAAGGCTTACTCCCAATCCGTTGGCAACCATGGCCAGTATAGTGGCGTCCCCTTTGATCCGGTAGCGGATTTCAGGAATCAGCTTTTCGGGATTCAGTACCCGCCATATATCCTCATCCGCACCTACCTGGGGAACGATAAAAGGATATTTTACAAGCTCGGCGGGGGCTATAGATTCTTTATCGGCTAAAGGATGATCCCGGGGAATAATGGCCAGGATGGGATCCTGCATAAGAGGAATAAATTCAAAACCTTCAGGGGCCGGATCAGACATAAGCCCCAGATCCAGATAGTTTTCGGAAAAAAGATTTTGCAGTTCAATAGTCGTTCCTTCGATTATCTGAACACGTATATTGGGATGAAGTGCTGTGAACTTCTGGAGGAGACCAGGCATCCATTGGGTGGAGGTGCTGGAGAAAACACCGATGCGGATAGAGCCGGTTTCTATTCCGTTGATCTGGTTAGCCAGATCTTTCAGCATAGTTTCATTATTTACGATCTGCCGCATGTAGTATAGAAGCTGCTGCCCTTCATCAGTAGGATATACTCCGTCTTTGGCCCGGATAAGGAGGGGAAAGCCAAGCTCCTGTTCCAGAGAGGTGATCATATGACTGATACCCGGCTGAGTGTATCCCAGAAAGTTAGCTGCTTTTGTAAGACTTTGAAACTCTACAGTTTTTAAATAGGCGAGATATTTAATGTTGCTCATAAGACCTCCTCATTCAAAAATAGAATGAATCCTATAAAAAAGATTCAATTGCATTATGGTTGTAGATAATATACAATGAGAAAAATAAAAATTCAAGTCTATTTATTGAAAATTATTATATTTTCAAACAAAAATAAATAGAAGCAGGAAAAAACTAACAATTAGAAGAAAACTCAGGAAGGAGGAAAGTGATGGATAACCCGGTAAATGGTCATATGCAGAAAGGAGTGAGAAATTAATGAAGAAAATTATTAACAATTATGAAGACATTGTACCGGAAATGTGCCAGGGAATGGTTTTGACATATCCTGAACTTGTATGGGATAAAGAATACAATATTATATCCAGGAGAAAGCTTAGAAAAGACAAGGTGACTTTAATAAGCGGCGGGGGAAGCGGACACGAACCGGCTCATGGAGGATTTGTAGGTGAGGGAATGCTGGATGCGGCAGTATGCGGAGATATATTCGCTTCACCGTCTCAGATACAGGTATATCAGGCTATAAAGAAGACTGCCGGAGATAAAGGTGTGCTGCTGATCATTAAAAACTACAGCGGCGACATGATGAATTTTAAAAACGGGGCATATCTGGCCGAGGAAGATGGAATACAAGTTGAGTATGTAAAGGTGGCAGATGACATTGCAGTACAGGACAGTCTGTATACAGTAGGCAGGAGAGGCGTAGCAGGAACTGTTTTTGTGCATAAGATCGCAGGCGCCGCGGCAGAGAGAGGCTATACTCTGGAGCAGGTAAAACAAGCGGCACAAAAAACTGCAGATTCTGTAAAATCTCTGGGATTTGCATTTTCATCCTGTGTAGTGCCGGCTAAGGGGACTCCAACCTTTTTACTGAAAGAAGATGAAATGGAATATGGGGTGGGAATCCATGGAGAGCCTGGAATACGAAGAGAAAAGATTTTGAGCGCTGACCAGCTTGGAAAGAGGATGGTAAAGGAATTGACCAGAGAACTGGGTATAAAGAAAGATGAAAAATACAGAACAGCTCTTTTGGTCAACGGTTTAGGAGGAACGCCTCTCCAGGAACTGTATATTTTAAATCGGGCAGTCAGACAGGCATTAGAAGAAGAGGGGGCAGAGGTTCTTTATAATTTAACTGGAAATTATATGACAAGCATTGATATGTGCGGAGCTTCTGTAAGTATTTTAAAACTTGATCAGGAATTGGAGGAACTTTTCCGGGAGTCCTGCAGCACTCCGGCTTTGAAGATTGCAGAACCGGAAAGATCCATTTCTTTCAGATGCCTGAAGGAAAATAAAAGAACAGAAAATCCAGAACTGACAGGCACAGTATTGCATGCAAGTCCCATAATCGATAATGAAAGGATAAAAATGGAAAATATTACCTATATCCTTCAGTGCATGACAGAGTGTATCATTAAAAATGAAAAAAAATTTTGTGATATGGATTCCTTTGCCGGAGACGGGGACTTTGGCATGAGCGTGGCAAAAGGATTTCGGAAACTGAAGGAAAAATGGCCGGTTATCCTGCAGGAGCATTGTTCCGGCATAGGCGAGCTGCTGGAAACCTGCGGCTTTATCATTATGGAATACTGCGGAGGAGCCTCCGGACCTATATGGGGTTCTGCTTTCCGAATGGCGGGAAAGGCGGCAGGAGACAGAAAGATCCTTACAAAACGGGAATTTGCAGACCTCCTTGGAGAGGCGGTAAAAGGAATCCAAAAAACAGGAGAACGGAGCTTTGGCAGAGGGGCAGTGATAGGGGATAAAACTTTAATTGATGCATTGATCCCATGCAGAGATGTCTGGGAGAAAACAGGAGATACGCAGGATTCTGTTGTGGATACTTTTCGCATGGGCGCACAGGCCGCTGTGGAAGGAGCCGAGGCTACGGAACAAATAGTAGCCAGAATGGGAAGAGCAGGAACTGTGGGAGAAAGAAGTCTTGGCCATCCAGATGCCGGGGCCTATGCCCTGGGGGTGATCTTCACAGACATTGCGGAAAAGCTGGAGGCGGCAAACAGGAGATAACGGAGGAAAATAAATGGAATATCAGCTGGAACTAATTGATGTGGCAAAACAATATAAAGATTTCCTGGCAGTGGACCGTGTAAATATGCAGATAAAGAAAGGAGAGATCGTATCCTTTCTTGGAGCCAGCGGATGCGGAAAGACCACTACTCTCAGGATGATAGCAGGACTGATCGAACCAACCAGAGGGATGATTAAAATTGAGGGCAGAGCAATGAATGGAATCCCTCCTTATAAAAGAGATATTTCTATGGTTTTTCAGAATTATGCCCTGTTTCCCCATCTGTCAGTTTATGAAAATATTGTTTATGGGCTGAAAACAAGAAAAATTAAAGATAAGAAAGTACTTATGAAAAAGGCCAGGGAGATGATGGATCTTGTCCAGCTCCACGGAGTGGAAAATCGTCTTCCCAAAGAGTTGTCCGGAGGACAGCAGCAGAGGGTTTCGCTGGCAAGAGCAATGATCGTGAACCCTAAAGTGATGCTTTTTGACGAGCCTTTAAGCAATCTGGATGCGAAACTTCGGGAAAAGACAAGGGTGGAAATCCGGAATCTGCTTAAGAGAATGAATATAACGGCCATTTATGTTACACATGATCAGGAGGAGGCATTAACAATTTCAGACCGGATCGCCGTTATGAATAAAGGGGTGATCGAGCAGATCACAGAGCCTATGGAACTGTACAAGACTCCGGCTACAAAGTTTATCGCAGATTTCGTGGGGCACGCAAACTTATTTGAAGGAAATATGGGAGTTGAAACAGGGGAATTTTGCCAATTCTTATGCAACAGCGGAAAAGTGCTGTATGTGAAGAAGGATACTGGGGCAAAAAGAGAGAACAGCGCTTTGATCATACGGCCTGAAAATCTGATTGTTTCGAAGAAACCTATCGAGTATAAAAATAATGTTTTTAAAGGACGGATAGAGGCTAAGATCTTTTTGGGAAGTACCATGCGTCTTTTGATCAATCTGGGTGAAAAGAAAGAAATTGAGGCAGATATTCATGCAAAAGACATTTTTCCATGTGAAGCGGGAGAAGATTTGTTTGTATACCTGCCAGAAGAGAAACTTGTTTTTGTGAAAGCTTAAAAGAAGAAAAGGAGAACGTCTATGAAGAAAAAAATTGTAATGCTTTTAGTAATGGCTATGACCTTATCTATAGCTGCCTGCGGATCAAAAGAAAGCGGAAGTACAGAAAAACAGAGCGGAGGGGACGGTACAAAGACAGGCTATGAAGGAGAAACCCTGGTAGTCCAGGTTTGGGGAGGAACCTACGAAGAAACTATGAGGAATGATGTGATCCCTAAATTTGAGAAGGAGACAGGAGCCACTGTGGAGGTGGTCAGCGGGGCGGCCCCCCTTTCTCAGCTGGCTACAGAGGGCAATAATGCGTCTATTGATGTGCTGAGCCTTGACTGTAATGAAGTGGTCCAGGGCACACAGATGGATGTGCTGGAAACTTTAGACTTTGATAAGCTGGAAAATTCAGGCGACCTGTATGACGAAGCGTTTATGTATGATAATGCAGTTGTTACTAACTGGGGCGTTTACGGAATTGTATACAGAAAAGATCTGGTAGAAACAGAACCTACAAGCTGGGAAGATCTGTGGGATCCTGCATATAAAGGAGGAAAAATAGGAGTAATCGATTATTCCATGGGAGGAGGACCTGAATTTGCAGATGCTATCGCCCGTACACAGGGAAGCGAGATCGCAGATACTGATAACTGGGATAATCTGTTTGCAAAGCTGGCTTCTCTGAAACCGAATATCGGTATATATGGAAGCCAGCATGCAGATATTGAAAGTATGCTGACCTCCGGTGAAATCGTGATGTCAGTAGAAACTAACGGAAGAGCTATCAATCTTCTTAAGGAAGGATATGATATTGGATTCTGTATGCCGGAAGAAGGCGCTCCTGCCATGACTTCCCTGGCCGGTATTGCGAAAGGCTCTACCCAAAAGGAACTGGCCTATTTGTTTGTAAATGAACTTTTAAGTACAGATGTACAGAAAGCATATGCAGAAAAGAATTACTATGCTCCTTCAAATTCCAAGACTGTTGTAGACGAAGAACTGGCGTCTATGATGCCTTACGGGCAGGAACAGGTTTCCAACCTGACCTATATGGATTATGCAGCTTATGAAAAAGTACAGTCTGAATTTATTGAAAGATGGAACAGAGAATTTAAGTGATGCTGTTGGAGGGATGACAGACAGGAGGCTTTTATTTGGAAAAAAAACGAGAAAACTGGTCCTATGTAAATAAATGGTATATTATCATACCGCTGATATTTTTAACGATCGTATTTTTAGCGCCTTTAGTAAAAATGTTTTATATGAGTTTCTTTGAATTTCAAGGGGTGGGACAGGATCTGGGCGCTTTTACTTTAAAAAACTATCTGAGATTTCTGACAGACGGTTATTATTGGAAGGTGTTGGGACTGTCTGTGTTGCTGAGCTTTTTATCCTGTATTTTTTGTGTTCTTATGGGATATCCTGTTGCATATAAGATTGCCAGAATGCAGGGCAGGATGAAAAGTGTGCTGACCGTGATCGTAGTCCTTCCTTTATGGGTATCCATTACTGTAAGAATGTTCGGGTGGATGTCTGTGCTGTCTGAAAACGGACTTTTGGATATGCTCGTCCATGTGTTCAATCCCAACGGAGATCCTGTAAGTGTAATGGGGACCTACGTCAGTGTGCTGATCGGCCTGATACACTGCGGGCTTCCCTATATGATCATGATCCTTATAGGGCCTATAGGAAATGTGAGCCAGAATGTAGAAGAAGCATCTTATGTGTTTGGCGCCGGTTTCTGGAGGACTTTCTTTAAAGTGACCCTTCCCCTTACATTTGAGGGGATCGTATCCGGGTTTATCTTATGTTTCGCCTTGAACACTGCAGCCTTTGTAGTTCCTGTTATGCTGGGGAGCGGAAAAATCGTGGTTATGACAACCTTGATCTATCAGCAGGCTACTTATGTTTATGATTGGGGATTTGCAGCGGCGATTTCCGTTATTTTCCTGATCGCAGCAATGGTGCTGACAAATCTGGATAAGTTTTATGGGATATGGGAAAAGAGCAGAAAGAAGAGACAGATGAGAGAAATGCAGAGAATAGGGGAATAGGAGGCTGCTTATGAACATAACGAAGTTATTAGGAAGAATATTCAGGGTAATGGTATATATTTTTCTTCTATGCCCTTTAGTCACAGTAATCTGCACAGCGTTCAGCGATACGAACCGGGTGGTCTTTCCGCCAAAAGGATTTACTCTGGAATGGTTTAGACAGGCGGCTCAGAGTACAGAATTTATCCACTCTTTTTTTATCAGTATTCAGATCGCAGCAGTAAGTGTGATCATCGCCTGTGTTTTAGGAACTATGGTAAGTCTGTATTTCTGGAAAACAGAGGGCAGGGCGAAAGCAATTTTTGAAATGATCTTTTTGTCGCCCATTGTAGTCCCTACTATCATAAGCGCAGTTGCATTTCTTCAGTACTATTATCTATTTGGAAATGTGCTGACAACTTTCTGGAAGCTGTGCCTTACCTATGCGGCGATTGAGATGCCTTATGTGATACGAACGGTAACCGCCTGCCTTGTAGGCCTGGATGCAGGATTTGAGGAGGCATCTCTGGTTCTGGGAGCCAGTCCGGTGAAAACACTTTTTAAAGTCACCCTGCCCTGTATAAAAACAGGAATCGTAGGAGGCGCTGTATTTTCCTTTTTTGTAGCTTTTGATGAAGCGGTGATCATAATGTTTATGAGAGACGCGAGATATGTGACATTTCCTATGAGACTTTATACTTATATAACAGAGTCTTTCACACCGCTGATATCAGCCATAGCGACTATATTTATAATTTTCGCAGTTATTATCATAATGATTGTGGAAAAGACCATAGGATTAAGTAAATTGTATTAAAAGAGAGAACCCTGCGTCACACACCGCAGGGTTTCTCTCTGTGGAAGTATGTTAAATAGTGCAAAAGAATATTGTTATTTTCAGAAAATTAAGATATAATAAAAAAAACTATCAGTTCCAGATGCCTGAAAAGAAGGCAAGTTCTGAGAACAGAAAAAGAAAGAGGGAGAAGGTGGAAGAATGGCAGTGACGGCGGGAATGATCCCCATTATCTGGCTTGTGATCCTGGCGGTTCTTGTGGTGATAGAAATCATTACTCTGGGACTTACCACTATCTGGTTTGCAGGAGGAGCTCTGGCGGCTCTTGTGGTCTCTCTTGTGGGCGGACCGCTGTGGCTCCAGATTCTTTTGTTCCTTGCAGTTTCCATAGTGCTTCTGGTTTTTACCAGGCCTTTGGCTGTAAGATATATGAACAAGAATCAGCAGAAGACTAACGTGGACAGTATACCGGGAAAGACGGGGGTGGTAGTACAGACCATTGATAATCTTCAGGCTTCCGGCCAGGTGATGGTAGACGGCGCGGTCTGGACTGCAAAATCAAAAACCGGAGATACTATTGAAGAAGGAAAAGTTATAAAAGTATTGGCGGTGGAAGGCGTCAAACTGATTGTGGAGGTGGAAAAGTAATATGATCGGCTTAATTGTATTGGGTGTTTTAATTATTTTGCTTTTGATCCTGGCAGCTTCCTGTATCAAGATCGTGCCTCAGGC
>DWUX01000154.1 GCA_019120545.1 Candidatus Blautia stercoripullorum
AGGGTCTGAACCATTTAATATATGAAATCGTAGATAATGCGGTAGATGAACATCTGGCCGGATTCTGCAATAATATCCGAGTGACTCTGGAATCAGACGGCTCGGCTACTGTAGAAGATAATGGTCGAGGGATTCCTGTGGGAATGCATGAAAAAGGAATGTCTGCAGAGCGGCTGGTTTTTACAACCCTTCATGCAGGAGGAAAGTTCGACAGCTCTGTCTACAAGACCAGCGGGGGCTTACATGGTGTGGGATCTTCGGTGGTAAATGCGCTGTCCACTTATCTGGATGTAAAGATCAGCCGGGACGGCTATATTCATCATGACCGATATGAGAGAGGAATTCCGGTAATTGAGCTGGAAGAGGGACTTCTTCCTAAACTGGGAAAGACAAAAGCTACCGGGACTCTGATAAATTTTCTGCCGGATCCGGAAATTTTTGAAAAAACCAGATTTGCGGCGGCAGAGGTAAAAAGCAGGCTCCATGAAACGGCATATCTGAACCCGGAACTTACCATTGTTTTTCAGGATAAACGGGGAGAAGAGCCGGAGGAGATCACCTACCATGAGCCGGAAGGTATTGTGGGATTTATCCGGGATCTGAATAAGAAAAGCCAGCCTATCCATGAACCGGTGTATTTTAAAGGAGAGTGCGACGGGATCACTGTGGAGGCAGCCTTTCAGTATGTCAATGAATTCCGTGAGAATGTCCTGGGCTTCTGTAATAATATCTACAATGCTGAAGGAGGCACTCATCTTACCGGATTTAAAACTACTTTTACAACAGTTATGAACAGCTACGCCAGAGAACTGGGAATTTTAAAAGAGAAGGATCCTAATTTTACAGGAGCGGATATCCGGAATGGGATGACTGCAGTGGTATCTATAAAACATCCGGCCCCCCGTTTTGAAGGACAGACAAAGACAAAGCTGGATAACCAGGATGCGGCAAAAGCAACTGGCAAGGTGACCGGAGAAGAGATCGTGCTGTACTTTGACCGGAATCTGGAAGTGCTGAAAAGTATTCTGGCCTGTGCGGAAAAATCCGCGAAGATCCGAAAGACAGAGGAAAAGGCGAAGACTAATCTCCTGACAAAACAGAAATATTCTTTTGATTCTAACGGAAAGCTGGCAAACTGCGAGAAAAGAGATCCTTCTGTTTGTGAGATTTTTATTGTGGAAGGAGACTCTGCGGGAGGAAGCGCAAAGACAGCCAGAGATAGAAGTTTTCAGGCGATTCTTCCTATCCGCGGAAAGATCCTGAACGTGGAAAAAGCTACTATTGATAAAGTGCTTGCTAATGCCGAGATTAAAACTATGATCAATGCGTTCGGATGTGGATTTTCAGAAGGTTATGGAAATGATTTTGATATTACTAAACTCCGGTATGACAAAATTATCATTATGGCAGATGCAGATGTAGACGGCGCTCACATTTCCACCTTGCTCCTGACTCTTTTCTATCGGTTTATGCCGGAATTGATCTATGAGGGGCATGTATATATTGCTATGCCTCCTCTTTATAAAGCTATGCCATCTAAAGGAAAAGAAGAATATCTCTATGATGACAAGGCTCTGGAACGGTACAGAAAAACCCATAAGGGTCCTTTTACCCTTCAGCGGTATAAGGGACTGGGAGAGATGGATGCCCAGCAGCTTTGGGAGACTACGTTAAATCCCATGACCCGTATGCTTCGGTTGGTGGAGATTGAGGACGCCCGTATGGCATCGGAAGTTACCGAGGTCCTGATGGGAACTGAAGTTCCTCCGAGGAAAGCTTTTATTTACGAACACGCAAAAGACGCGGAATTAGATATTTAGGAGGTGGAGTATGGCGGCAGGTATTTATGAAAATATTATACGGACAGAATATTCGGAGATTATGCAGAAGTCTTATATCGACTATGCCATGAGCGTGATCATTGCCCGTGCTCTTCCGGATGTGAGAGACGGACTGAAACCGGTGCAGAGAAGAACTTTGTATGATATGTATGAGCTGGGGATCCGGTACGACAGGCCTTACAGAAAATGTGCCCGTATTGTAGGAGATACCATGGGTAAATACCATCCTCACGGGGACAGTTCTATTTATGAGGCTCTTGTTGTGATGGCCCAGGACTTTAAAAAAGGACTGCCTCTGGTAGACGGCCATGGAAACTTTGGGTCTATTGAAGGAGACGGGGCTGCGGCTATGCGTTATACAGAAGCCAGGCTTCAGAAGATTACTCAGGAAGTTTATCTGAAAGATATGGATAAAAATGTGGTGGATTTTGTTCCGAACTTTGATGAGACAGAAAAAGAGCCGGAGGTACTCCCGGTGCGGATCCCTAATATTCTTATAAACGGCGCCGATGGAATTGCCGTAGGCATGGCTACCAGTATTCCTCCCCACAATCTGGGAGAAGTCATCGACGGAGTGATCGCTTATATGAAAAATAATCAGATCACTACGAAAGAACTGATGAAATATATCCAGGGACCGGATTTCCCTACAGGGGGTATTATTGTAAATAAAGATGATCTGCTCTCAATCTATGAGACCGGGACAGGAAAGATCAAGATCCGGGGAAAGGTGGAGACAGAGAAGGGGAAAAATGGCAAGACTCTGCTGGTGATTTCGGAGATCCCTTATCCTATGATCGGTGCAAATATCGGAAAATTTTTAAATGATGTGGCAGCTCTGGTGGAAACAAAAAAAACTACTGACATCGTGGATATTTCCAATCAGTCTTCGAAAGAAGGCATCCGTATTGTGCTGGAACTGAAAAAGGGAGCAGATGCGGAAAATCTTACGAATATGCTTTACAAAAAAACCCGGCTTGAGGATACCTTCGGGGTAAATATGCTGGCAGTGGCAGATCAGAGACCGGAGACTTTGGGCCTTCGTCAGATTATTGAACATCATGTGGATTTTCAGTTCGAGGTAGCTACCAGGAAGTATACCAGCCTTCTGAAAAAAGAACGGGAAAATCAGGAGATCCAGGAAGGGCTGATCCAGGCATGCGATGTGATCGATCTGATCATTGAAATCCTGAGAGGCAGTAAGAACCGGGAACAGGTAAAGAACTGCCTGGTGAACGGAGAAACAGATGGGATCAAATTCAAGACCAAGACCAGCATGCGCCGGGCGGCAAAGCTTCATTTTACAGAACGGCAGGCTGGAGCGATCCTGGACATGCGTCTGTATAAACTTATTGGTTTGGAAATCGAGACCCTTATGGCAGAGCATAAAGAAACGATGAAAAAGATTGCTTCTTATGAGGATATTCTGAATAATTATGATTCTATGGCCGCTGTGATCATGAAAGATCTGGAAAAGATTAAAAAGGAATATGGACGGCCCAGAAGAACGGCAGTGGAAAATGCGGCGGAAATTGTATATGAGGAGAAAAAAATCGAAGAGACACAGGTTGTTTTTCTGATGGATCGCTTTGGTTATGCAAGGACTGTTGATACTTCTGTTTATGAGAGAAATAAGGAAACTGCGGATACAGAAAATAAATATCTGTTCAGCTGTATGAATACGGACAAAGTCTGTGTATTCACAGATGCAGGCAGAATGCATCTGGTGAAGATCCTGGATCTTCCTTATGGAAAGTTCAGAGACAAAGGAACACCTATTGACAATGTGAGCAATTATGACAGCAAGACAGAGCAGATCGTAATGGTGGCTCCTCTGACCCAGATTAAAGAAGAAATGCTTTGCTTTGTAACCAGAAAAGGCATGGTAAAGCTGGTGCAGGGAGGAGAGTTTGAAGTGTCTAAAAGGACAATAGCAGCGACAAAACTGGGAGAAGATGATAAAGTCGTGATGGTGCAGCCGGCTGATGCTATGGAATATCTGGTCCTTCAGACAAAAGAAGGATATTTCCTGAAATTTTTGAAAGAAGAAATACCTGGTCTGAAAAAGAATGCGCTGGGCGTCAGGGGTATCCGTATGGGAGAAAAAGATTTGGTAGAACATGCTTATATGCTGGAGAACAGGACAGAATATATGATCACCTACCGAGAAAAACAGGTTATCCTGAATAAACTGAAGCTGGCAAAACGAGACACCAAGGGGACCAAAATAAGGATTTAAGAGCATGAGAGGTGTTTAAGATTAAGAAAAGAATACTGGCTTATATCCTTTGCGGAGCCTTTCTTACAGGAATCTCCGGCTGCGGGATCCGGGAGGCGAAAGAGGCCGTAGGATATTTCCGGGAGACTGTTGATGATATAGTTGCCTCTCAGGGAGAGACAGAACAAGAAGCTGAAATACCGGAAATAGAAATTACAGAGGGAGCCTCTGCTTATTACTATGGATACAGCACACTGGAAGAGAAAGAGCAGAAGGTATACCGTCAGCTGGCAGCGGGTATAGAAAGTTTTCAGGAAGAGATCCCGGTAGATGCTCTTTCCCAGGAACAGCTGGAACAGGTTATGAGGGTTCTCATGGCAGATCATCCTGAATACTTCTGGACAGACGGTACCAGCAGTTATACTTATCAGGAATTTCCAGGAGGAGAGATCCAAAATCTGAAAGTGAGACCGGAATATCAGACGGACAGAGCAGAGGCAGAGAGCATTCAGGAACAGATAGAAACAGTGGCGGATCAGTGGATAGCCCAAGCTCCTCAGGGAGATACCTATGAAAAAATCAAATATGTGTATGAGACTTTGATCCGGCAGGTAGAATATCAGGAAGACAGCAGACAGAATCAGAACATACGCAGTGTGTTCTTGGAAGGGAAAACAGTTTGTATGGGATATTCCAAGGCCGCTCAGTACCTGCTGAACAGAATGGGAATTTTTTGTACACTGGTCACAGGTACGGTCCAGGGCGACCGGCCGTCCAGCCATGCCTGGAATCTGGTCAAGATAGGGGAAGAGTATTACTATATGGATGTTACCTGGGGGAATCCCGGTTATCTAAATCCGGTAGAAAATGATGCCTACATTTCTTACAGCTATTTGTGCTGCAGCTGGGATACTCTTGCTCCTACCCATGTTCCGGATGATACTATTCCCCTTCCCGTCTGCGAAGATGACCGGTATAATTACTATAAAAATGCAGGGCGCTGGTATGAAGAATATGATCAGGAACAGATATGTCAGGTCCTTCAGAATGATCTGACTCAGGAAACCGCAATGACAGAGCTTCGATTTGCCGGACAGGACAGTTATGAGCTTGCGTTAGAGGATCTGTTGGAAGGCAGTGTGATTGAAAGGGCGGTTCAAAACAGCGGTATTCTGATACCCGGACAGACATTGGCCTGGCAGACATATTATGGGGGGAGTGATTATCTGATCATCATTGCCTGGCAGCGCTGAAAGAGCGGAAAAAATGCCGGAAAGCCTTAAAAATAGGGAAAAACTACTTGCAAGATAAGAAAAATAGTGTTATTCTAAAGAAGAACACGATAGTTATTTCAGCATAAGAGTGGACCGAGAGGTCCACTCTTATCGTTTGTATACCTGGTTGAAAGAAGGTGAGGATATGAGTAAAAAAGAGATATATGAGCAGAAAGCGGAAGCACTGATATCTCCGATCGTGGAGAAATATGGATTTGAATTGGTTGATGTGGAATATGTCAAGGAAGGAAGCAGCTTTTATCTGAGAGCTTATATTGACAAACCAGGAGGGATTACTGTAGATGACTGTGAAACAGTAAGCAGAGAATTTTCTGATAAACTGGATGAGGCTGATTTTATCGAGGAGGCCTATATCATGGAAGTCAGTTCTCCCGGACTGGGAAGACCTTTAAAGAAGGAAAAAGATTTTAAGCGCAGTATTGGAAAAGAGGTCGAAATCAGAACTTATCGTCCGATAGACAGGGAAAAGGAATTTTATGGCATCTTAAAAGCATATGATGAAAATAGCGTGACCATTGACTGTGAAGAGAAAGAACGGACTTTTCAAAAGGCAGAGATTGCCCTGATACGTCTTGCATTTGATTTTTAAATTTAGGAGGAAGTAAAATGAATACAGAATTATTAGAAGCATTGGATATTCTGGAAAAAGAAAAATCCATCAGCAAAGAAACTCTTTTAGAAGCTATTGAGCAGTCTTTGCTGCAGGCCTGCAAAAATCATTTCGGCAAAGCGGATAATGTTAAGGTAAATATCAATCCGGATACCTGCGATTTTGGAGTTTTCGCGGAAAAAACCGTAGTAGAGGAAGTTCAGGATCCGGTGACAGAGATCAGTCTGGAAGACGCAAAAATGATGAATTCTCAGTATGAGCTGGGAGACGTGGTGAATGTAGAAATCAAATCAAAACAATTCGGACGTATCGCAACACAGAATGCGAAAAATGTAATCCTTCAGAAAATCCGTGAAGAAGAGAGAAAAGTAATCTTTAACGAATATTATGCCAAAGAAAAGGATGTTGTCACAGGAATCGTGCAGAGAAGCATGGGAAGAAATTACAGCATTAATCTGGGAAAGGCAGACGCTATTCTTACAGAAAATGAACAGGTGAAAACAGAAGTATTTAAACCGACAGAAAGGATCAAGGTTTATATCCTGGAAGTGAAGGATACCCCAAAAGGTCCTAAGATCCTGGTATCCAGAACCCATCCGGAACTGGTAAAACGTCTGTTTGAGGCAGAAGTTACAGAAGTAAAGGACGGAACTGTAGAAATCAAGAGCATTGCACGAGAAGCCGGATCCAGAACAAAGATCGCAGTCTGGAGCAATGATCCGGATGTGGATCCGGTAGGAGCTTGTGTAGGTATGAATGGAGCCAGAGTAAACTCTATCGTAGAGGAACTCCGGGGAGAGAAGATCGATATTATCAACTGGAGCGATAACCCGGCTATTTTAATTGAAAACGCACTTAGTCCTGCAAAAGTAATTTCTGTTATGGCAGATCCTGAGGAAAAGAACGCCATGGTGATCGTGCCGGACTTCCAGCTGTCTCTTGCTATCGGCAAGGAAGGGCAGAACGCAAGGCTGGCCGCCAGACTTACTGGATTTAAGATTGATATTAAAAGTGAAACTCAGGCTAGGGAATCCGGAGATTTTGATTTTTATGAGCAGGAATATGAAAATGGATATGATGAGGTTCAGGAAATTGAAACTGAAATTCCTGAGGCAGAAGATCAGCCGGAATATGAAAGTGCTGAGGAAAGTCCTTCAGATGAGGAATAGGGGGAAAATATGGCATCAGTGCGGAAAATTCCTATGCGGAAATGCGTAGGCTGCGGAGAAATGAAAAGCAAAAAGGAAATGATCAGAGTGCTGAAAACAACGGAAGATCAGGTAATCCTGGACGCTACAGGCAGAAAGAACGGCAGAGGCGCTTATCTTTGCTTTAACAAAGAATGCCTGAAAAAAGCTGTAAAAAACAAAGGGTTAGAACGGTCTTTGAAAATGGAAATTCCCCAGATTATTTATGAAAATCTTGAAAAGGAGTTTGAAGAGCTTGAAAATACCTGAAGAAATATCTCTTGTAGGACTTGCAGCAAAAGCAGGAAAGGTGGTAAGCGGGGAGTTTGCTACGGAGAAGGCCGTAAAATCTCAGAAGGCATCTTTGGTTTTGACTGCAGAGGATGCTTCTGAAAATACAAAAAAGAAATTTAGGGATATGTGCACGTATTATCAGGTGCCTTTATATATTATCGGATCAAAGGAGGAGTTGGGAAAGGCCATAGGAAAGGAATACCGGGCGTCTTTGGCGCTGACAGATGAAAATTTTTCCAGGGCCGTTATAAAAAAGATTGAAAAGACCAGACATCAACAATAGAAGGAGGGCAATATATGTCAACAGTGAGAGTCTATGAACTCGCAAAAGAATTGAATGTAAGCAACAAAGAGGTTTTAGATTTTCTGAAATCAAAGAATATAGATTTAACCAGCCATATGAGCACTGTGGAGGACGCCCACGCTCAGATGGTAAGAGCAAATTTTAAGAAGGGGAACGTATCTGCTGCAAGTGCCGGAAAACAGGCAGAAGGAGAAAAACCGAAGAAGAAATTTATCCAGGTATTCCGCCCTCAGAACGCAAGCCACATGCCTGAGCGCAGACAGAAAAACCGGCAGCAGGGAAAAACTGGCCAGGAACAGAAAACAGATAATAAACGCCAGGATAACCGTCAGGGAGATAGCAGAGGTACAGCAGGCAGTATGAGACAGGAAAACAGAAACAATCGTCAAAATAACAGCCGGCATAGTAATGGACAGAATGGAGAAAACCGTCAGAACCGTCCGGCAAACAGCGGAGAGAACCGTCAGCAGGGCCGTTTTCATAATAATGAAGGCCGCTTTAACAATCGGAATGCCGGAGGAGAGGGCCGCCAGGGAGGCAGATTTTCCGGCGGACAGGATCGTCAGAATAATCGGGGAGACAATCAGAACCGCCAGGGCCGCCAGAACAATTCCGGAGAGCGTCAGCAGGGCCGCTTTAATAACGGTGATAATCGTTCCAGATTTTCTGGAGAGAACCGTCAGCAGAACCGTTTTGGAGGAAAAAATGAAGGAAGGGGCGATTCCAGAAGAGAGCAGGGAAATAAATTTGAAAGCCCCAATCTGGAGTTTATAGAGAAGGACAGCCGTAAGACAAACAGAGAGAATAAGAAAAAAGATAACAGAAGAGATGAATATCAGAATCAGAGCAGAAGACCAAATCAGGGAGGCCGCCGTCAGGCACAGAGAATCCCCAAGGCTCTTCAGCTTCAGAAACCTTCTTCTCATCCGAAAGAGGAGAAAAAAGAAGAAGTAAAAGAAATCACACTTCCAGAAAAGATGACTATCCGGGAGCTGGCTGAAAAAATGAAGATGCAGCCTTCCGTAATCGTAAAGAAACTCTTTATGGAAGGAATCATGGTCACAGTCAACCATGAGATCGATTTTGAAAAAGCCCAGGAGATCGCTCTGGACTATGATATTATCGCGGAACCGGAAGAAAAAGTGGATGTTATCGGGGAACTGCTGAAGGACGAGGAAGATGACGAGAGCACCCTGGTTCCAAGACCTCCTGTGGTCTGCGTTATGGGTCATGTCGACCATGGAAAGACTTCTCTTTTGGACTGCATCAGAAAAACCCATGTTACAGATAAAGAAGCCGGAGGAATTACTCAGCATATCGGCGCTTACATGGTAGATATCAACGGACAGAAGATCACTTTCCTGGATACTCCCGGACATGAAGCTTTTACAGCCATGCGTATGAGAGGAGCCAATGCAACAGATATTGCTGTTCTGGTAGTAGCCGCTGATGATGGCGTAATGCCTCAGACTATAGAGGCGATCAACCATGCAAAAGCCGCCGGAGTAGAGATTATTGTCGCTATTAATAAAATCGATAAGCCAAGTGCAAATGTTGAAAGAGTAAAACAGGAGCTTTCTGAATATGAACTGATTCCGGAGGACTGGGGCGGAAGTACGATTTTCGTACCGGTTTCTGCACATACAGGCGAGGGGATCGATACTCTTCTGGAAATGATCCTTTTAACGGCAGAAGTATCAGAACTGAAAGCAAATCCAAATAGAAGGGCAAGAGGTCTTGTCATCGAGGCAAAACTGGATAAAGGAAAAGGTTCTGTAGCTACGATTTTGGTACAGAAGGGAACTCTCCATGTAGGAGATTTTATTGCCGCAGGAGCCTGCTCAGGAAAAGTAAGAGCAATGATTGATGATAAGGGAAGAAAAGTAAAAGAAGCAGGACCTTCTACCCCTGTAGAGATCCTGGGACTCAATGATGTTCCCAATGCAGGAGAGATTCTGGTAGTAACAGAAAATGATAAAGAAGCAAAACATTTTGCCGCCACTTTTGTTTCTGAGAATAAAAACAGACTTCTGGAAGAAACAAAATCCAAGATGTCTCTGGATGATCTGTTCAGTCAGATCCAGGCCGGCAATCTGAAGGAACTGCCGATCATTGTAAAAGCAGATGTGCAGGGATCAGTAGAAGCTGTAAAACAGAGTCTGGTTAAACTGTCTAATGACGAAGTTGTAGTAAAAGTAATCCATGGCGGCGTAGGCGCCATTAACGAGTCAGATGTTTCTCTGGCCAGCGCTTCTAATGCCATCATTATCGGATTTAATGTTAGACCCGATGCTACGGCAAAATCTATAGCAGAGCAGGAAGGGGTTGACCTTCGTCTCTACAAAGTTATCTACCAGGCTATTGAAGATGTAGAATCTGCCATGAAAGGTATGCTGGATCCGGTTTATGAGGAAAAAGTGATCGGTCATGCAGAAATCCGCCAGATCTTCAAGGCTTCCGGCATAGGAAATATTGCCGGTTCTTATGTGACAGACGGCGTGTTCCAGAGAAACTGCAAGGTACGTATCTCCAGAGAAGGAGAGCAGATCTATGAAGGAGAGCTGGCATCTCTGAAGCGGTTCAAAGATGATGTTAAAGAAGTTAAGGCAGGATATGAATGTGGTCTTGTCTTTGAAGGTTTCAATGATATTAAAGAAGAGGATCAGGTAGAAGCCTATATCATGGTGGAAGTGCCAAGGTAGGCCGAAGCCGGGAAGGAAATTATGAGAAAAAACAGTATAAAAAATACCCGGATCAATGCAGAAGTACAGCATGAACTGGCTAATCTGATCCGGGGCGGGATCAAAGATCCGCGGATCCACCCCATGACCTCTGTGACTGCGGTGGAAGTGGCTCCGGATCTGAAGACATGCAGGGCATATATCAGTGTATTAGGAGATGAAGAAGCAAAAAGAAATACTCTCCAGGGACTGAAAAATGCAGAGGGGTATATCCGCAGACAGCTTGCAAAAACTATAAATCTCCGGAATACCCCGGAAATTCGTTTTATTCTGGATGAATCCATTGAGTACGGTGTTGCCATGTCGAAACTCATTGACGAAGTGAGCAAAAAAGAAGACGCACAGGAGGTGCAGGAAGATGGAGAAGATAACCAGTGAATTAAAAGGCATTAAAACTGCAGGCATTGCAGGACATGTACGCCCCGACGGAGACTGTGTAGGGGCCTGCATGGGCTTGTATCTTTATCTGAAAGAAAATTACCCGGAGATAGAAACAGACATCTATCTGGAAGAACCTAAAACAGGATTCTCTTTTATCAAAGATCTGGATCAGATCAAGACAGAATATGATGACAGTAAAACATATGATGTGTTTTTTGTTCTGGATACCAGCGAAAAGAATCGGATCGGAGTGGCCATCGCCGGATATGAAAGCGCAGGAAAGACCATCTGTATCGATCATCATATAAGCAATAAAGGCTTTGGAGAGATCAATGTGATCCGACCGGAGATCAGTTCTGCTTCAGAACTTCTGTATACCCTTCTGGAAAAGGATAAGATAAACAAAGAAGTTGCAGAGGCTATTTATACGGGGATCGCACATGATACAGGGGTGTTCCAGTATTCTTCAACATCGCCCCAGACTATGAGGATCGCCGCAGAGCTGATGGAAATGGGGATAGATTTTTCAAAGATCATAGATTACTCTTTCTATGAGAAAAGTTATGTTCAGAACCAGATCCTTGGCAGATGCCTGATGGAAAGCATTCTGATCATGGATGGAAAGGTAATCGTAGGCTATGTGAGAAAGAGAGATATGGAGTTTTACGGTGTGGAGCCAAAAGATCTGGACGGCATCGTACAGCAGCTCCGAGTGACCAGAGGCGTTGAGGTGGCTATCTTTATTTCTGAAATAAAGACTCAGGAATTTAAAGTGAGTCTTCGTTCCAACGGAAATGTTGATGTTAACGCGGTGGCTTCCTATTTCAGCGGAGGCGGTCATGTAAAAGCCGCAGGCTGCACCATGCAGGGATCTGTGTATGATGTGATCAACAATCTGACCCGTCCTATCGAAAAACAGCTTAAAGAGAGAAGTATCAAATCATGATGAACGGAGTTCTGAATGTTTATAAAGAAAAAGGGTATACTTCTCATGACGTCGTGGCAAAACTGAGAGGGATCCTGAAACAGAAAAAAATCGGTCATACAGGAACTTTAGATCCGGATGCTCAGGGGGTTCTTCCAATCTGTCTGGGAAGAGCCACCAAGCTCTGCGCTCTTCTGACAGATAAGAAAAAAACATATGAGACAGTTCTTCATCTGGGTATAGAGACAGATACCCAGGATATTTCAGGACAGGTAAAATGTCGTCTTCCTGTAGAGGTATCTCCCCAGGAAGTGGAAGAATGCATTATGAGCTTTCAAGGCGATCAGATGCAGATACCGCCCATGTATTCCGCATTAAAGGTAGATGGAAAAAAACTGTATGAATTGGCCAGAGAGGGAAAAGAAATAGAAAGAAAGCCAAGACCGGTGACTTTCTATAAAATAGAGATCTTGTCTATGGAGCTTCCCTTTGTCACCATAAGAGTGACCTGCTCTAAAGGAACTTACATACGGACGCTGTGTCATGACATTGGCGAGAAACTTGGCTGCAAAGGCTGTATGGAGAGTCTTCTCCGAACAAAGGTAGACCAGTTTGTCATTGAAGACAGTCTGAAACTTTCCAAGATAGAAGAATTAAAGGCTTCAAATGAACTGGAGAAATATATTCTTTCTCCCGAAGATTTCTTTTCTTCTTATCCGGAGATAAGGGCGGAAAAAAGGTTTGATAAGATGCTGGAAAATGGGAATCCTCTCCCCTGGAAGGGAGAAATTCCGGGAGAAAAAGTCAGAGTTTATCACAGCAAGGGAGTTTTCATCGGAATTTACCAATGGCAGCCAAAAAGAAGTCAGTACAGCCCTGAAGCTGTTTTCTTCTCTCCCCAGGACTTTCAATGACAGAAAGGAGAAGCTATGATCTATACTACACAGATACCTCATCTGGAAAAGGAAGTCAGAAGCAGCGTTACACTCGGGAAATTTGACGGACTTCACAGAGGACATCAGAAACTGATAAATCTTATCCGGAGAGAGCAGGGAGAGAAAAACAGAAGCGTAGTTTTTACCTTTGATGTTTCTCCAAGATCTTATATCCTCCATACGCCGCCTAAATATCTTCTTACTTACGAAGAACGCCGGGAACTGGCGGAAAGTCTGGGAGTAGACATTCTCGCAGAATGTCCTTTCACAGAAGAACTGATGCATATGGAGCCGGAGGATTTTGTAAAAGAGTATCTGATAGAGCGGCTTCATGTCTGCTATCTGGCTGTAGGTCCGGATTTTCGATTCGGCTACCAGCGTCGGGGAACCCCGGAATTGCTGCAGGAATTAGGCAGAACCTATGGTTTCCGTACAGAAATCGTGGAGAAAGAAAAGTATAAGGGACGGGATATCAGCAGTACCTTTGTCCGTGAGGAACTGGAGAAAGGCCATATGGAGGAAGTGAACCAACTTCTGGGATATACGTATTTTACCAAAGGAGAGATTGTCCATGGAAGACAGTTGGGAAGGACTATCGGAATCCCAACGGCAAATCTGATCCCTCCCGTTATAAAAAAACTTCCGCCCAACGGCGTGTATATTACAGAGTCCCTGATCCAGGGAAGGATTTATCAGGGAATCACAAATGTCGGATATAAGCCTACAGTAAAAGAAAATTTTCTCGGGGTAGAGACTTATCTGTTTTCCTGTAATGCAGATCTGTACGGACAAGAAGCTGAGGTGAAATTTTACCGCTATCTTAGACCGGAGATTAAGTTTTCTTCTTTGGAGGAATTAAAATGTCAGATGCTGAAGGATATTGAAGAAGGAAAGGACTACTTTCGGTTAAAAAAATAGTTGCGAGAGACTGATACATTTAGAAAAGAAAATGTACAGTCTCTTTTTTTGTGGGAAAAGCTGAAAGAATCATGTAAATTTAAAAGTATACCTGTAAGGTAAAGAAAGATTTAGATACAAAATATTACATAAATTCGACAATTTTTGCATAAATGCCCAACTAATGAATAAGGATTTGATATACTAATTTGGAGTATACCCTTAAAAGGCTGAAAAACGGCCTTGGAATATTATGAAATAAAGGCGGGAGCAACCGATTATGAGAGTGGGAATTTGTGATGATGATGTTAAATGGTGTCAGAAGGCAGAAGAAATTATCAAAGAATATGGAAAGAAAACAGATATGGAAATAGAGACGCTGTGCTTCACGCAGGAGGAGGAACTGAACCGGTATACAGGGGATCCCCTGTCAGTTATTTTTATGGATGTGGAGTTAGGAGAGAAAAGCGGGATAGATCTGGCAGGTCAGGTGAACAAAAGGTGGAAAAACTGTCAGATTGTTTACCTTACCAATTATCTGAACTATGCCACGGAAATCTATCATACAGCCCATACCTTTTTTGTCTTAAAGGAACAGTTCCAGGACAGAATCGGGGAAGTATTCGGGAAAATTTTACATATTCTGGAGCAGAAATCAGAGAGACTTGTGTTTTCTGTTATCGGGGGTAAAGAAATCGTACTGGCTCCGGAAGATATTTTATATTTTGAACGGAGAGGGAGGACTACCAAGATCGTTACTGTGTGGGGCGATTATGAAATATGGGATAAATTGAGAGATGTAATGGAGAGACTTTCAGAAATAGACTTTGTCCGGTGCCATAATAGTTACATTGTATATATGCCAGCTGTGAAAGAAATGGAAAAAGGCTATTTTATTCTGAAAAACGATACGAAGATCATAATCAGCCGAAGCCATATTAAAGCAGTAAAAAGCGCTTTTATGCGCTGGGCTCTTACTCAGATATCCTGAGAAGGAGGCGACGGTATGCTTCTTGTTTTAATTGCCGGAATGATCTTGATGCTGCTTCTGATTTTGGCTCTGAACGGAAAGAAAATGAAAGAACTGGAAAGAGAAAATGAAATCCTTCAGTCCTATATGCATACGGTAGAAGAATTTTATCAAGGAATACAGAGTCGTATTGAAGCTTCCAGAAGATATCGCCATGATCTGGCGAAACATATCCAGACTCTGGAGACACTTCTGGAAAATCAAAAATCATCTGAGGAAATCCAGGTCTATATGGAAGGCCTAAAAGATGCCTATGAAGAATTGAAAAGACAGCAGTTCTGCCGGGATGAAATTGTCGAGACCATCCTCTGTATTAAAAATATGCAGTGTGAAGAAGAAAAGATTCCCGCAGAGATCCATGTGGAAGACTGCCTTTACAGAGAAGTGGAAGAAGCAGATATGGTGAAGCTTCTTTATAACCTTCTGGATAATGCCATTGAAGCAAATCAAAGGATAAAAGAAGGAGAGACCAGAGGCATCAGGTTTTCGATGGAAAAGAGAGGGGAAAAGATATTGATAGAAATAGAGAATTATATTTCTTCTGAGGAAGAATTCAGTTTTGCTACGAAAAAGGATAAAAAGGCAGACCATGGGATTGGAAACGAAATTATTTCCAGCCTTGTGGACAAGTACCATGGGATCCGGAATACTGAAATAGATAAAAAGAATAATCTGGTCACAGATAAGATCCTGCTCCTGAGGGAAGAATAGAAATGGATGTAGGAACATTACCCTGGCAGGAGGCTCTGCGTCCGGCATTGATTCTGGGTATTAATATGTCAATTGCTACCTGCATACAGATGACTGCCCTGGAGCGAAAACGATCCCCTTTGCTTCTGATATGCAGCGCGGCAGCAAGATGTATCCTGCTGAATTTGATGGGAGGGATTGTTTTCCAGGATTACATCCGCTGCCATCCTGTACTGGATATTCTTTATGAGATAACGATCACTCTGCAGGCTCTTTTACTATGGCCGGTCTTTTCGTATACCTTTAAAGGCAGTTTTTTGAAGATAGCGATTACCAGCATGGTTGTAGAAATATATACCATGACTTTGAACAGCGGCGCTTTGATATTGGTCAATTACCTGGAAGGGCGTCCAAGACTAATGGACAATGGGGGAGAGTTCTTATGGATGGATCTTTTGATCCCGGTGATCATGCTTACAGTTTTTTTACCGTCTTATTTTTCTTTAAGAGATAAAATAAGGGAAAATGCTTTTAGAAAGAAAAGTTATAAAAAAAGATATTGGATTTTTCTGGGAATGTATTTTACTTCAGGGATACTGTCCTGGTGGAACGGATATGCGGATACAATGGGGCGGCATAAGTATATTTTCTGGATTCTATTTATTCTTTTGACGGTTGCGGCAGGATTCAGCGGAGCTCAAAGCTACTGTGCTTATATAAGAAGAATGAAAACAGAGCATAAATTTCTAAAGAAGCAGCAGGAACTTCTGGGACTTCACCGAAAAGCTATTTATGATCAGATCTGTCAGATGGAAAAAAATCAGAAAATGATTGATGCCCAGATGAAAGAAATAGAAAAATTAGAAGGGAAAGGGCTTTCAGGAAAAAGAGTGGAGGCATATCTGAAAAGTCTGAAAAAAGAATACCACTCGATCAAGGCAGGAGTGTTCTGCAACGACTGGAAGATCGATATTATATTGTACTATTATGCCAGTCTCCTGGAAAAAAAGAGAATCCCATATGTTTTTTCTTTTAGCTGTTATGAAAAAGGATCCGCAGATTATGAAATCCTCGGAAACTTTCTTTTGGAACTTCTGGAAAAAACTGTGGAAAGGAATATGCGTATAGACAAAAGAAAGCGGAAAGTTTTTCTGACAGGAGGAACTGTAAGAAATCAGCTGGTGCTTACTCTGAATACCGGCGGAGCCAGCAGACTCTGGGTGATAAGACTGAGATCTTATATAAAAAAGAAGTACAAAGGAATATTATGCTGCCAGAAAAGAGGAGAAGAAAGGGAAATAAAATTTATGATTCCCTGCAGAAAATCTTTCAGTCAAAAGTCAGGGAATAACTTATAAAATTTTGTCTTTACAACCGAAATTCCTTATGCTATACTCAAAACGTTGGAAACAGCCGTGGTTCAGGAATTGGAATCTCCAACCGTTTCTTAATCACCGGCGATCATTAAATATTATGGAGGAAAACAAAATGATTTCTAAAGAAAAGAAACAGGCTATCATGGCAGAATATGCAAGAACACCTGGAGACACAGGATCACCTGAGGTACAGGTTGCAGTTCTTACAGCAAGAATCAACGAACTGACAGAGCATTTAAAGGTGAATCACAAAGACCATCATTCCAGAAGAGGTCTTCTGAAAATGGTTGGACAGAGACGTGGTTTACTTGCATACCTGAAGAAAAAAGATATTGAGAGATACCGTGCTTTAATTGAAAAGTTAGGTCTCAGAAAGTAATCAAGATCAGGGTTGACGGGGCGGGAGAAATTCCGCCCTGTTTTATGCCATGGACTATGACGGTTCTCATGCCTTATGCCGAGACCACTGAAAAGGGCATTTATTTAATGTAAGTGTCTTTTTCAGTTGTTTCGGAGAGCGCTGCAGGACCGCGACAATATTTGAAAAAGGAGAAAAGATATGTATAAAAGTTTTTCAATGGAGCTTGC
>DWUX01000155.1 GCA_019120545.1 Candidatus Blautia stercoripullorum
CATAAAGACCATTTCCACGGCAGCGACCTGGAAAAAATCGAAGAAATCTATCATATCAAGAAAGAAGATATCACCAGTTTTTCCGCCAATGTAAACCCTCTGGGGATCTCTCCCCTTCTCCGGGACACTCTGGCGAAACATGTGGACGCCATTACCAGCTATCCGGACCGGGAATACACCCAGCTGCGGAAAAGCATCTGCGCCTACACCGGGGCAAACTTTGAAAATATTATCGTAGGCAACGGCTCCACAGAACTCATCTCTCTTTTTATCCAGACCACTCATCCCAGCAAAGCCCTGATCCTGGGACCTACCTATTCTGAATATGAACGGGAGATTTCCCTGGAAGGAGGCCATACCCTCTATTATCCCCTGAAAGAAGAAAATAATTTTCAGATGGATGTAGAAGATTTCTGCAGCCAGCTCAATGACAGCTTAGATCTGCTGGTGCTGTGCAATCCCAACAATCCTACTTCCACAGCAGTTGCCAGAAAAGATATGCGGAAAATCCTGGACTGCGCCCTCCAGTATGGCATTTCTGTAATGGTGGATGAGACCTACGAGGAATTTACCCCTGAGGGAAGCAAGATTTCCTCTATCCCTCTCACCAACAATTACAATAATCTCATTGTCCTTCGGGGAATCTCCAAATTTTTCGCTGCTCCCGGCCTGCGGCTGGGTTATGCGGTAACAGGAAATCCGGATCTGCTGAAGTATATCAACACTAAGAAAAATCCCTGGACTATCAACAGTCTTGCAGAGATCGCCGGCTGTATCATGTTCTCGGATAAAGATTATATCAACAAGACCAAAGCTCTCATAACAGGAGAGCGCCAGCGGATGTACGACACCCTTTCCTCCTGGAAGACCGTCAAAGTCTACCCCTCCTGCACCAACTTTCTCCTGGTCAGGATCCTCCGTGAAGACGTGACCTCCGATATGGTCTTTGACCACTGTATCCGGAAAGGCCTGATGATCCGGGACTGCTCCACCTTCCCCTTCCTGGACTCCTCCTATATTCGTTTCTGCGTCATGAGTCCGGAGAAAAATAATGAACTGCTGGAGGCGTTTCGGGAGATTTTAGGGGAATAAATGGTTCTTAAAAACGTTAAAAAGAGCTGAAAAAGCCGGCAGAACTGTCATGTGAAGCATATGTCAGTTTTGCCGGTCTTTTATGCAAATACATTTTATTTTTCTTATTAATACTAACATACAAACGAGGTGGTAATATTTTGGAACCTAAAACCAGATACTATATGTTTATTATAGGAAGATTTATATCGACTTTCGGAAATTGGTTTGCTTCAATGGCCATTCCCTTCATTATTTACGATTTAACTGGTTCTGCCATGGCTGTATCCGTTAGTTTTCTACTTGAAACACTACCAGTGATTTTACTATCGCCGTTAATTTCCAGACAAATAGATAATTATTCTCGGAAAATACTTTTACAGTTATGCGAAGCAATGTCCGGCCTATCCATACTTTGTTGCGTTTTAACTTCTTGCGGTAATATTTATGTATTATACTTCATGTGCATGGTACTATCTGTCGCAAGCTTTACTTACAATACAACGGTTAATGCATACGTGCCCGATATCTGCGGTGACCTAGAATTAAAAACTGCAAATACTATTGACTCTTTTGCAAGTAATGTTTCTATGGTGATTGCTCCTGTATTAGCCGGGATGTGTATTGAATGGAAGGGCTACCAAGTTGCTTTAATAATTGACATCGGTACTTTTATTTTGTCCATTGTTTTTTTGAGCTTCTTACAAAAAGATATAAGACTCAGAAAGGCAACTACAAAAACGCATTACTTAAAAGATACATTTTTATCCCCCGGTTTTCTTGAATGGATGAATAAAGAGGCCTTTTTAAAATCCTTGATCACTATTTGCATTTTATTTTCAATATGCGATGCTATTTTTTCGTCTTTAGACGCAGTTTATATAGCCGAAATATTTGATGGTTCCTCGGATGTATATGGCTATATTAATTCAGCATGGGGAATTGGTATGCTTGTCACAAGCGCCTTATACTTTTTGTATAAGAATTTTCCAGAAACAAAAATGTTTTCAATAGGGATCCTGATTATGGGAATTGCTACCATTGGGTATGGCCTTTCAACAAATATTCCTATTTGCGTGGTATTTAATTTTATCGGTGGTGTTTCCAATACCATATATATGATTTATTATAAATCCTTAATTCAGTCTTCTACAACGCCCGAAAACAGAGGAAAGGTATTTACTTTTCAGTCTACATTATCAAAAATACTATCTATGGTTGTAGTATTTCTGGCAGGTGTGTTTGCAGACATATCTTCTGTACGATTTTCTATTGTGCTCTCTGGGATTTTTACCCTCTTAATTGCATTATGGTGTTTCAAAATTCTAAGTAAAAAGTTCTCAGTGGCTGTTAAGTAGATATCTTTTATTACTCAATCAGGTTCTATATATAGCACCTGTCAGATTTTAGACAAAGTCCCCGGTTTTCACCGGGGCTTTTCATTTAATATTTTCTATTATCTTTACATCTTTAAAAATATCAGGAACTTCATATAGCAGTCCTACTTCAATACCATCAACTATGATGTGATATCCCTCCTCGTCATGAATCATATACGGATTGTCATATCTAATTGAAAATGTTCCCTCAGGTGCTTCTCTATTAGTCGGTTCAAGAACAAAAAAGGAACTTACTACTGTAAGTATGGTAAGTAAAATCACAAAAACACTTCTTTTTGCAGTCCGATTTTCGCATATAGAATATATCCGGTACTTTAAAAAGCTTTCATTACTATTAATTCCCAATCCGTATCTTATCTTCTGTTTAAATTTTACCGCTTCCAGCAGCGTGTTCGCATAATCAATCTTTTCTTTTTCATTGCTTTTCTCTGTAATTTTGAAATCGTTTCGCAGTTCAAGCATGTTATACATATATTTCCGTATAACATAAGCAAAAGGATTCCACCAATACAGGATAACAACTCCTTCCAGAAACACCTTAATCCATAAGTCATGATTTTTATAATGCTGCAGCTCATGCTGGATCACATAAGAAATATCATAGGGTATCTTCTCCGGAAGTATTATTTTTGTATTCCGTATTCCGAATATGAATGGTTCATCAACCATTTTATTTTTTAAGATCGGAATTTTCTTTCCATTATCTAATATTATCGTCTTTACATATTCAGAATTTTTCATCGATCTGCAGAACCGGCGATACAAAATAATTTTATAGCAGCCTAATAAGATTGCTCCGATCAGTGTTACAGCAATAAAAACATCAAAAATACTAATACTTCTCCAGAAATCTTCTCTTATAAAGTCACATACTGTAAAATATATATCAGGTATATACACAGAATAGGTAAATGGATATTCAAATGGCAATAGCAGTCTTATATTAAGGACTCCGAAGCAAACTATTAAGCAGAAAACTTCAAATTTAGAAAATAACCTTTTTTTGCTCTTCATATATACTACAGCACATATAGAAATAATAAAAAATACTATTATAGATGTTAAAAAAGTTGCATATGAAAACCGAATAGTCATTGTTTCTCCATCTCTTCTTTTTTCTTCTTTAAATAATCCTCAAGCTCATTAATGGTCTCCTTAGCGTCATCTGATCCATTAAGTAAAGCGCCTACGACATTTTTGTAAAATCTATTTTTATTGTCTACCGTAGGTAGCCCTTCTTTGAGCTCATCTATCAAATAGTCTTCCGATTTCAGAACTGGTTTGTACCTTCTGGCAAGAACCTTCCCGCTCTGTACAATATCTGCGACTTCTACAATCCCCTCCTCCTGAAGCTTATTTATAAGTCTTTGGACAGTAGGGATTTTCAGGCTCTTATCCATCTCTACGATTTCTGATACCAATAATGGACTCTTTTCCCATAAAATATTTAATATTTTAAATTCATTTTTTCCAATATATTTTCTCATTCATAACAACCTTTCGTTTTACTTTAAAAAATAATATTCTTATCCAAAACGGTATAAATAGTATAATTGCTATTAGGTACCCCCTCAAAGCAAAACTTCCCGCCGCTCTGATTTCCCCAATATAGGAAATCCTGCCCGCTATGCCCTCACTCTCTCTATAAAATTCTCTGATTTCATCCACAAAGTACCCCACATCCCAGATTCCGGCTATGGGAAGATACTGCTGGGGGATATCAATAAAACAAATCAGAAGATACCAGATTCCAACAGAGACCAGATACAGAAAAGCCCCTGAACATATTCTTATCGTTGTCTTTAAAATTTTCTGGTCCTTGCATTCCGTATACCCTCCGACAATACACCTCATAGCTGCCTTCCATATACACAACATGACCAGAAAATAGACGCCTGCAAGATAAAGCTTCCAGCTCTGGGATAAAAGGCTTTTTACAGGATCCAGTTCTGTCAGGTCATCCTCTGAAACGGTTATGCCGTATTTCTTTTGGATCTTCTCAACAGCTCCATTCTTATACAAAGGGCTGCCGTCTTCTTTCTCCACAATGAGGAAATCCTGCTCTGCTCCCTCTTCTTTATCCAATACTGCCAGGACTCCCCCCGGGAGATTCCTCTGATACTCTCCTATCTGAACCGTGGTATAAGCAGCACAGGCCAATGACAAAAGAAGAAAAAGCAAGGGACATATATTTCTTAATACTTTCATTCTATCACCTTCACTTTCTCTCCTTCCTGGAGAGGCTTCAGGGAATCCTGGATCACAAAAGTCGGGCAGTCCTTTACCACGATATAATCTTTATGTTCTTCCAGGATACAATCAGATAAAAACATAGTCCTGTATTCTGTGCCGCCCCAGATACTTTCGTATTCCTGGGCAACCCAGACTCCTTTTCCCCACTGTTCATCTGTCCGCAGACAGCTGGCCGGCAGATTTGCCACGCTGAACATTCCGTCCTGATAATTCGCCCGGACTACCGACACCTGAGGCACTAATACCTCTTCTGCACGAATGGAAGTCACTGTGCAGAAACCGAAAGTGAAGAAAATCCCCAGGCTGAGCTTTAAAATCTTTTTCTTCATAAGCACCCTCCTTACAGCATACGCCTATCTGGAAACAGACACCGAAATCCCCTCTGCCAGCTCTTCATGAAAGAACAGGAAAAGAAGGGTCACCGGCACAAGACTCAGGATACCGCAGACAAACTGCAGGGCAAAATTCACGGTATTTACGCTGGCAAGGAAGACGGACAGGGGATACTGCCAGGGATACTGGAGGAGGACCATAGGCTGTTCCACCATGTTCCAGTTGTCTACAAACACCAGGATCAGCAGACTGATAGCTCCCGGCTTTGCCACAGGCAGCATCATATTTGCAAAAATTCTCAGCGTCCCGGCACCGTCCAGTCTGGCTGCCTCCAGGATCTCCGTAGGGACATTCTGAAAGATCAGCGTCATAAGGAACACCCCAAAGGGAGAAAAGATTCCCGGCAGGATCAGGGCCCACCAGGTCCCGGTCAGCTTCAGCCAGGAAAGGACCAGGAAATTGGGGAACAGGGTAACCTGTACCGGCAGCAGAAGAAAGATCACGAAGAGGAAGAAAAAGATCTTCCATCCCGGGAAATGATACTTTGCAAAAGCCATGCCGCACATGCCGCTTATAAGGAGTTGTCCCATTGCGATCACTCCGGCCATTCCCAGGCTCTTCCAGAATTTCAGCCAGTATTCCGGCGTATCCAGCATTACGTTGCCATAGGCTTCCAGGGTAAAATGCTCCGGAAACATATGAAAATCTACGTCAGCCCCTACGCCCAGGATCCCGCTGTAGGCTTCTGTGATCTCTTCTAGTCCCATAAAGGAATTGGTAAAAGAATAGAGGACTGGAAACAGGATCACCAGCGAAAGCAGGAGAAAGCACAACGTCTTAACGTAAATGAGCGGATTTCTTTTTGTTTTCACTTCCTCTTTTTCCTCCCTTCCCTGCAAAGAAACTTCGGCCCAGGATACAGGCTGCTATAAAGATAACAAGAAAAATAAACGTGGAAGTTACTGAGATTTCCATGTAATTCATGTTGTTAAAGTTATTGGTCATGTAGTGCTAGAGCATATAAATACTCTCATGAGGATAATTTCCCCCGATAAGTATCGCTTCTCGAAAGCACTTAAAAGCATTCAGCAGAGAAATCAGGGCTGTAAACAGGATCATAGGCCCCAGAAGGGGCAGCCGTATATAATACAGGCATTTCCATCTTCCCGCCCCGTCCATTCTGGCCATTTCCATATATTCCTTGGGGATCATAGCCAGACCGGCCAGGAGCAGTATCACAGCGTATCCTGTGTTCTTCCACAGATAAAGCAGCACCAGGATCAGAAATGCCCAGGAGGAATAGATCCAGTCCTGCCGGGAAAATCCCCACTGTATAAGGAAGGTATTCAGCACCCCTCTGGTTCCCAGAAAGATCTGTACCACCATCACAGTAGCCGCCACAGGAACCAGCATAGGGTAGAGCAGGATCAGGCGGAAAAACCGGTTTCCCGGAAATTTCTCTGCAAGCAGAAGGGCCAGCCCCAGAGCTATCACCAGGATCAAAGGCAGCGCCACCCCAAGGAATCGCAGGGTATTTCCCACCGCCAGCCAAAACATATGATTTTCAAAAGTGATCCGGTAGTTTTCCAGGCCAACGAATACGCCTCCATAGCTTACCGACTGCCACAGAGTCACACCCATAGGCAGTACATAGAAGATCAAAAATCCCAGGACCGCCGGAGCCGCCAGGCAGACTCCTTTCTTTTCCATGCGCTTCATAAAATCCCCCCTAGCACCTGAAGTTTTCACTTATTCCATGACAATATATCGGATATTGTTATAGAGCATATCTGCCGCCAGTTCTATATCTTCTTCTACCCCGTCCCTGTCCAGATCAACATGACCATCTTTCATAAACATATTATTGATTTCTGTCCCCAGGTTATCCACTGTGCAAAGAAATCTGGCCGTTACAGTCTGTCCCAGTGCATTTGAAAAGTTCTGTGCATTTTTAACTGCAGTCTGTGTAGGCTCGCTGGTACCGCTTTTTATAAGATACCATTTTTCCCAGAGATCTTCCCTGACAGGGATTCCCCCTAAATTCAAAACAGTGGCATTATGATAATAGGCTGTAAAGTCTTCATGAGGTACAGAAAGTCCATCTCTGGAGACAAATTCATCCTGCCAGAAAATCCGCAAAAAATCATAAGCAAGCTCCGGATTTTTACAGGTCCGCCCTACAGCTCCATAGGAAAGGATTCTTGCTGCAGGCCTGCCATCCAAAGTCACCATGGGAAGGTATTCATATTCTGTTGCCTGTAGATCGTCAAAATAAGAGTCCAAAGAATGCAGGTTTTCATATCGCCCGGAAACAATATCATATTCTGGAACAAAATCTGAGTCATATAGATCATGATTGGCTGCCGTGTATTCCAGTACATAGGCAATATCCTCTTTAGAAAAATATATCTGCCCCTTCTGATAGTCAAAACTATTGCCTATCCAACTCCTGACATCCAGCATAAAACTGTCTGGATAGATATCTTTTAATTTTCCATCCTTTAGCAGATCAGGCAAAGGCTGTTTACAATCTTCCATACTCACGGAACCGCTGTTTCCGTTTTCTGCTGATTTCAGCATATCTGTGTCAAAGCTGAAGGGAAGAATATACTGTTTTCCTTCGGTTGCTCCTGCTTCCATAACTGGTGCGAAGCATTTTTGAAAGCTTTCATCCCCTGCAGTGTACTCAGAGATGTCCTTAAAAACCCCACTGTAAAGTGTTTTATTAGCGTCTGGCAGCAATAACGTATCCTCGTCAACAGAAAAAAGCCCGCCGTTGCGTTGATATTCGGATAAAATGTAGATGTCTGCTCCTTTTCCTGTCATAAGCTCTGTCCGGAGCCGTTTACAGACACCAGCTCTTTCATTCTCATTTTCAGGAATATATGTAACTTGAAAATCAACCGGAGTTTCTCTTGTGTCATTAAAATATTTCATCACGTCTTCGACTATTAATTTCATTCTTTCTTCCGTACAGATTGAGATCGTTTCCGTTTTGGTTTTATCATTAGACTTACAGGCACCTGTGGAGCATAGAATGATCAGCACGATAATCCCTGTCAAATAATACCTGAATCGGGTCAAGCGAATCCTTTTCATAATATTCCCCCTTCACATACAAATGCGGTTTCCAGCCACCTAGACTTTGGATATTTTGCACATTTTTTTCTTTTACCTTTTCATTTTATTTAGCTTTTTATATAAACAATAATACTTCATAGCCTATCATTTTTCAATAGCATTTAATATAA
>DWUX01000156.1 GCA_019120545.1 Candidatus Blautia stercoripullorum
AATGTGGGATCCTTCCACTTCATGGTCGATGGATTTTCCGATGTCATGGAGCAGTCCTGCTCGTTTTGCCATACGTATATCCGTTCCAACCTCTCCTGCAAGAAGGCCTGCAAGCTGAGCCACTTCAATAGAATGTTTCAAAGCATTTTGGCCGTAGCTTGAACGGAACTTCATACGTCCAAGAAGTCTTATCAGTTCGGGGTGGATTCCATGTACCCCAACCTCCAATGCTGCGGCTTCTCCTTCTTCCCGCATCATGGTTTCGACTTCTTTCTGTGCTTTTTCAACCATTTCTTCAATTCTGGCCGGATGGATACGGCCGTCTACGATTAATTTTTCCAAAGCGATTCTGGCTACTTCTCTGCGGATAGGATCAAATCCGGAAAGCACCACTGCTTCCGGGGTATCATCAATGATCAGATCCACGCCTGTCAACGTCTCCAGGGTTCTGATATTCCTGCCTTCGCGGCCAATGATCCTTCCTTTCATTTCATCGCTTGGAAGCTGCACTACAGAAATTGTAGCTTCTGCCACATGGTCTGCTGCACATTTCTGTATAGCAGTTACTACATATTCTTTTGCTTTTTTGTCTGCATCTTCTTTTGCCTGGCTTACCAGTTCTTTGTAAAGCTTGGCAGTGTCAATTTTCACTTCATCTTCAACAGTTTTCAACAAATATTCTTTTGCCTGTTCGGAGGTAAGACCTGAAATCCTTTCCAGTTCCTGTATTCTCTGTCCCTGTAGTTCGTCGACTTTCTTTTCTTTTTTCTTTAAATCTGCTTCCTTTGCTGCATTTTCGGCCTCTCTCTTTTCCAGGACTTCCGCCTTTTTATCCAGGGCCTCTTCCTTTGACAAAACACGCTTTTCATACTTCTGAAGCTCGTTTCTTCTCTCCTTTGTCTCCTTCTCCAATTCGTTCTTGGTACGAAGGTTCTCTTCTTTCGCCTCCAGGAGAGCTTCACGCTTCTTTGTTTCAGCAGTCTTCAATGCTTCATCTATAATGCTTCTTGCTTTCACTTCTGCGGTCCCGATAGTCTCTGCATCCTTCTCCGTCTTTTTCTTCACAGAGATATTTGCAGTAACCGGAACTGCGATCAGCAATGTAACAGCTACAGCAACGATTGCAATGATTAGATAGATTGCCACAGGAGCACCTCCTTATTAAGTTTTCATTGTACGTATACAACAGTATTAATTTTATACTGATTTCATAAAAAAGTCAACATAAAACCAAGAATTAGGAAGGCACTCTATGTATATTTTATACAAGTTTTTTCAAAATAAGTTTTCTCTAACTATTTTTCAAAATTCCCGCAATACTGACAGGATATCTGAGGAGGAAAACCCCCTTCGCATAAGAAAGCCATAAAGCCTGCTTTTTTCTTTTTCTTCCATGGGCTCTTCTCCTCTTTTTTTCTTTCTGATAAGTTCCCGGATTACTTCTGTAGGATCTGTCTCCTCCTCTGTTTCTGCAAAAGCCTGGTCAATGTCCTCCTGAGACACCCCTTTCCGGCGGAGTTCCATCTGGATCCTTGCTTTTCCTTTTTTCTCCTTTTGGCTCAGGATATAGGAAAGGGCATACCGCTTATCATCAATATAATGATAAGATTCCACATAGGCCAAAGCTTCATCTACTGCATTGAGAGGATATCCGCTTTTCAGCAGCTTTTCCTCCAGATCCTTTCTGGTCCGATCCCCCTGTTCCAGAAGATGCATAGCTCTCATCTTCGCTCTTTTGGGCAAGATCTCCTCCGTGATCTCTCTGTAAATTTCAGAAGATATTTCCCTGTCTTTTTCTATATGATAGCGGGACAGCTCGCCCTTATATAGAACAAAGGCCGGCTGTCCCTCAATTTTTACCTGAAATTTCTGCTTTGTCACAGGTCTAAGTTCTGTAACAGTCATAATCTCTTTCTCTCCTACTCTTCTGTGTCAAGAGGAAGGGTCTCCTGAGAAGGTACTTTTGTATTTATCTCCTCTTCTTCTGCAGTCAGGCCGTAATGTTCCCTTACTTTTCTTTCAATTTCATCTCTGACAGCAGGGTTTTCTTTCAGGTATTTCTTAGCGTTTTCCCTTCCTTGCCCGATTTTGCCATTATTGTAGGCATACCAGGCGCCGCTCTTGTTTACGATCCCCAGATCCGCCGCCAGATCCAGAATATCTCCCTCTTTGGATATTCCTTCCCCGAACATGATATCAAATTCCGCTTCTTTAAAAGGCGGGGCAATCTTGTTTTTCACAACTTTTATCCTGGTCCGGTTTCCTACCATTTCTCCGCCCTGTTTCAGGGTTTCTATCCTTCTTACGTCCATACGGATAGAAGAATAAAATTTCAGTGCTCTTCCTCCGGTAGTAACTTCCGGATTTCCAAACATAACACCTACTTTTTCACGAAGCTGATTGATAAATATCACGATACAGTTTGACTTGCTGATGTGGGCGGTAAGTTTTCTGAGTGCCTGTGACATAAGCCTTGCCTGGAGTCCCACATGAGAATCCCCCATATCTCCCTCGATCTCAGCTCTGGGAACAAGGGCCGCTACTGAGTCTACAATAATGATATCAACTGCTCCGGAGCGTACCATAGTCTCTGTGATCTCCAGAGCCTGCTCTCCATTATCTGGCTGAGAAATATAAAGATTGTCAATATCAACGCCGATATTCTTGGCATAAGCGGGATCCAGAGCATGCTCCGCATCGATAAAACCGGCGATTCCTCCTCTTTTCTGAACTTCCGCAACCATATGAAGAGCCACTGTAGTCTTTCCGCTGGACTCTGGTCCGTAGATCTCTATGATCCTTCCTTTTGGAACTCCTCCCATTCCAAGAGCAATATCCAGGCTCAGAGATCCCGTAGGAACTGTCTCTACATTCATATTAGCGGCGGAATCTCCCAGTTTCATCACTGAACCTTTTCCAAATTGCTTCTCTATCTGGCCAAGGGCAGCATCCAGGGCCTTTAATTTATCTTCTTTCACCATCTGTGCCATCTTTCTTCTCCTTTTATTTCACTGTTTCCTTTTACGAACGGATGTTCGCCTATGTATCCAATAATAGTATAGTTTCCGGGGATTGTCAACTGTTTCTTTTTTACTCCTAACAGTCATTGATGTCTGTTTCTGGAAAAGCAGGGGGATTTTTAAAGAACTTTTTTCTTTGATAGAAGAGTCGTCCGGTAAGGTCTGAAAATACAGGCATACTCTCTGATATGTGATGCTAAAATTATAGCACAATAAAATAGTATGTGTAAATCCCAGGAAAATCACCAAATTTTCTTATTTTCAATCCGGAAAAAACTGTGAAAAATCCTGTTTCCTGTTACTGAATCTTTTCAGCCCGACAGGAAACAGGATTCTTTTTATCTACGATATTTTAATACATCGAAGGCTGGGTGAGTATGGAACGGACATGCGCCACCTCTTCTGGATTGGCGCAGGCCGCCGGTACATAGTAGCTTTTTGCTCTTGCGATCTGATAGATTTCTTCCTGTGACATCTCACATTGATTTCTCATTTGTTTCAGGACCTGCTTCAGCTGAGGATTCTCTGTCTGAGGGATCATTTCCCCATAACGTACAAGTTCTCCGTTAATTCCTGCCAGTGTATCTGCAACCATTGTCTTATCTGTCATGATCTCCACCTCCTACTGTAAAAACTGCATCAGCTGCTGCTTACTCTCCAGAGCGGACTGCGCAGATTTCTGAAAAAACTGTTTCACCTGGGGATCCTGAGCTTCATGGGCATAGTCCTGCATCTTACAGTGGGTAGTATCAAATCCTCCGATAAGATGACGGAGATTCTGAAGGTCAAGTACCGAAATTTCTGTCATGATCAATTCCTCCTTAAATTTTAGTTTCCACAGTTAGTATGACAGAATTCCGTATTTTTATGTGAGCTTATGAATTCCTGATAATCCTTCTGCTTCCAAAATAGGTAAGAAAAAAATAAGCGCCGTAAATCAGGATAAAAATCACTGCTGCGGAAAGAATAGAAGAAAAATAATCAATCTGTCCCATACTTTGAAGACCGATCTTTATAAAGATCATGCCGAACACAGAGTGAACCACTGCCAGGGCCAGAGGAATAAAAAAGAAGATTCCGATCTGATAAAAAAGCGCCCTGCTGATCATTTTTTCGTCCGCGCCGATTTTTCGGAGCACTGCATATCGTTCTTTGTTGTCCGAGCTGTCTGAAAGCTCCTTTAAAGCCAGAATGGCGGCGCTGCAGATCAGAAAAATGATCCCCAGATAGATGGATATAAAGGTGACCGCCGCAGAAAGTCCTCCGCTGACAGCGATAATATCTATTTTGGTATTGATCAGAAGTCCTTCTGCCATATTTGAAACATCATATTTCATAACTTCCTGATCAATTCCTTCTTTCTCCTTCTGGCTGTGCGCCCGGTAATCTGCCGCCAGAACGCTGCCGCTTCTCCATTCTTCCTGCACCTGGTCATCCGACAGTATAAAGATTCCTGTATTTCCATGATTAGCTGTCATTTCTACAAATCCATACACGCAGTTTTTATATGCCGGCTTATAACTTCTGCCATTAAGTGTGATGGTTTTCCCTGCCTCCAGAAGTCCGTTTCTGATCTCTTCTATGATTTCATAATCGCTTACAACCGCATAGGTATCTTCTTCCACCTTTACAGGCTCCATTCCATATAATTCTGCAATGCGGTTATATTCCGATTCTTTCATAATAGTTTCCTGATAATCATTTCCTTTCAGATATGCGGTCAGTCCCGAAGTATCTGCTTCCAGTCCCGTCCTGTCCAACGTATCTTTCAAAGTCAGCTCCGGGGTATTGTACAAATTCACCTCTGCATAACCATCTTTTAAAAGGGACATGTCAAATCCATTTTCTTCCAGCTTTGTACTGGCTTTTTCTCCAGAGATATCCATAAAATTCACGTCTACAGGCGTCAGCTCCCGCAGCATTTTCTGAAAACTGAAATTCATCCCCAGTCCTCCGCCCAGAACGCAGATAGTAAGAAACAGCATAAGACAGATAACCGTCATGGAAAATACCATAGTATTCACCTTGCTGTGGACCTGCCGGAGGATAAAAGCGTTAAGATCCCTGAGATAATATTTCCGGTTTTTTTGAAGGATCACCAGAAGGAATCCGGAAAGGGACCAGAAAAAAAGAAAGGTTCCCACACATCCTGAGAAAATTATAACCAGTACCCAGCTGGAAGTAATCCCCTCAGGATGGCTTACCTGATAATACTGATACGCCAGATCCGCCGTTGCCAGAAGAAACACCGCTTTGCACAACAAAGGATTTTTCATGGAAATCTTTTCATTTCTCTTTTCCGCGGACAAAAGCCCTATAAGAGAATATCTGGAAAGACTGATCAGATTAAATACAGCTACAATAAGAAACATAATGCCAAAATACAGGATCGTCTTCCAAAAAGCAGCTCCGGAAAAAACAAACTGATAGCCGTCCATAACGCCGTTAAACATTCTTACCACCAAAAGGGACATAAACTGGGAACCAAAAACCCCGATAGCAAGACCTGCTGCCAGGGATAACAGTCCGATCAGAAAGGTTTCCCCAAGAAGGATCCTGGAAATCTGCATTTTTCCCATTCCCAGGGTCATATAAATGCCAAATTCTTTTTTTCGTCTTTTGATCAGAAAATTATTGGCATAGACAATAAGAAATCCCAGGATAAAGGAAACAAATACAGATACGCCGCCCAGCATCTGGATCATAAAGTCTATGATCTCATAGGTAGAACTCCCAAGAACCGACATTGCCTGCTGAGAGTCCAGGGAATTAAAAATATAAAATATAGCCACTCCCAAAATCAAAGTCAGAAAATAAATCGCATAGTCTTTAAAACTTTTTTTCATGTTTTTCAGTGAAAGGCTAAAGAACATCGTTCAGTTCACCTCCCAGCAAAGTCACTACTTCAATGATCCTTCCAAAAAATTCTCTTCTGGAGTCTTCTCCTCTGTGAAGCTCATTAAAAAGTTTTCCGTCTTTAATAAAGAGAATTCTATCTGCATAACTGGCAGTAAAGGCGTCATGCGTAACCATAAGGATCGTAGCTCCTAATTCCTGATTCATAAACTGAAAGCTTTCCAAAAGCATCCGGGCAGATTTAGAATCCAGAGCGCCCGTAGGCTCATCCGCCAGTACAAGCTGAGGTCTGGTAATGATCGCTCTCGCACAGGCCACTCTCTGTTTCTGTCCTCCTGACATTTCATAAGGATACTTATGCAAAACGAAAGAAATATCCAGTTCTTTTGCAGTCTTTTCCACTTCCTGTTCAATTTTATCCGGCTTTACTCTCTGAATGCTCAGAGCCAGAGCAATATTCTCGTAAGCAGTAAGAGTATCCAGAAGATTAAAATCCTGAAAAATAAATCCCAGATCTTCTCTCCGGAATCTGTTCAAATGACTGCCTCTGAGGCGGGTAATATCTATATCATTCACAATGATCTTTCCGCTGGTAACCCGGTCGATAGTAGAAATACAATTCAGAAGAGTGGTTTTTCCAGATCCTGAAGCTCCCATGATCCCTACAAATTCTCCCTCCTGAACCTCAAAGCTGATTTTATCAAGAGCCTTTGTAAGACTTTCTTTATTTCCATAGTATTTTTCTACATTTGCCACCTCTAATACTGTATGCATCTTTCTGCTCCTTTCTTGTTGATATATTTATCATACAAGAGAGAACGGCCTTTTCCCATTGCTTTTCCTTACACTTTCCTTTCATTTTTGTAACTTTTTCCAGAAATAACCTCTTCTGTCATACTCCCCACAGGGAAACGGATAATCACAACGCTTCCCTTCCCTGGAGCTGAAACAATTTCAATCCTGTGTCCCATTTTTTCACAAAGCTTTCTGCAGAGATACAGTCCGATCCCGGTAGATTTTTTTTCTGTTCTCCCATTTTCCCCGGTAAAGCCTTTTTCCCAGACTCTGGGCAGATCCCTGGCAGGAATTCCGATTCCTGTGTCTTTCAGATACAATTTTACCTGTTCTTTCTCTTTCCTGGCATACCATTCCAGGATTTTCTCTCCCTCGCCTATATACTTCACACTATTCGAAAGAATCTGCTGCAGGATAAAAGCCATCCATTTACTGTCTGAATAAACTTCTTCTTCCAGATCATGACACTGAACACAAATTTTCTTCTTTAAAAGGACTTTTCTGTTCTTTTTCAGCACTTCTGCCGTAATCTTCCGTAAAGAAATTTTCTTCAGCACATAATCCTTTTCCACGCAGCTGCTTCTGGCAAAAAAAAGCGCCTGTTCTGCATAGGCGTCAATCTTATCCAGTTCTTCTTCCATACTGCCGTCATAAAACTGCCGGTTATTTTCTACCAGCAGCTTTCCCGTAGCTATGGGCAGCTTTATCTCATGAACCCACAGTTCTATATAATCTTTATATTCATTCCAGTTTTTCTCATATCCGGCAATCTGTTCCGCCATGGACTGTTCCATTTCTTTCATAGCCTGATATACAAGTCTTCCCTCTAAAAATTCAGGTTCTTTTACTACTTCCGGAATGAGATAAGCTTTATCCAAATCTTTCATTTTCTCCTTTATCTGATGATAAAATTCTTTTTTTCTTCCGTATTCCCTGAAATGTACAAAAGCTCCTAAAAAAATAAGCCCCACTCCTACAGTGACAAGAAAGTAAGCCGGAACTCCTGTCATCTCTCCAAAACCGAGAAGGAGAAGTAAGAAAGCAGTTCCGAAACCGACAGACAGCCCATGATCCGTTAAATACTCTTTATATTTCATTCCAGCATATATCCCTGTCCTCTCTTTGTTTTCACAGCCTGGGATCTTCCCATAAGATCCAGCTTTGATCTTAATCTGGTCATATTTACTGTGAGAGTATTGTCATCAACAAAAAGCTCGCTGTCCCACAGGTCATTGATGATCTGATCTCTTGAGACTATTTTTCCCCGGTTTCTGGCCAATGTGCAGAGAATCCTGGTTTCATTTTTGGTAAGCTCAATCTCCCTCACTCCGTCTTTCACGGTTCCTCTGGAAAGATCCAGCCAAAATCCTCCGCAGTCAATCCGTTCTTCCTCCTGTCCGTGACAGTTCGTTCTTTTCAAAACAGCTTCTATATGAGCCAGCAGAATCTGCGGGTTAAAAGGTTTCGCTATAAAGTCATCTGCTCCGTAGTTCATGCATAGCAGTTCATTCATTTCCGTATTCTGGCTGGTAATGATCACAATAGGCAGCGATGACCTTTTTCTCAGACCGCGGCAGAGAAACATACCGTCTGTCACAGGAAGACCGATATCTAAAAGAAGAAGATCTCCTCCTGCTTTCCATACCGCATCTTCCAGATTTTCATAGTCTGTGACCTCTTCCGTTTCATAGCCATGGCCGGAAAAAAATTTTGCCAGTTCCTTTCTTAACTTGTCATCGTCTTCCACAATCAGCAGTTTCATCTCTCTTCTCCTTTAAAAAAGGAGCTGTTTGCTCAACAGCTCCTTTTGTTCTCTCTATAAATTAATATCCGATCAGCCAGTTATACATCTCCTCATACTGCTTCGCAGAATTATTCCATGAAAAGTCTTTTGCCATAGCCCGGTCGATCATCTTGTTCCATTCTCTCTTCTTGTCGTAGTATACGCCTTCTGCATACCGAATGGTTCCCAGCATCTCATGAGCATTGTAATTCTTAAAGCTGAATCCTGTGCCGGTACTTTCATATTCATTATAAGGCTCCACTGTATCTTTCAATCCGCCGGTCTCTCTTACGATAGGAAGGGTTCCGTAGCGCAGGCTCATAAGCTGGCTCAGGCCGCAGGGCTCGAAAAGAGACGGCATAAGGAATGCATCGCAGGAAGCATAAATCCTGTGAGACAGAGCATTGTCATAAAAGATATTTGCTGATACCTTGCCCTGATATTTCCAAGCAAAATGGCGGAACATATTTTCATAACGTTCCTCGCCGGTTCCCAGAACTACAATCTGAACATTGTCCTGACATAATTCGTCCATCACATAGGCAACCAGATCAAATCCCTTCTGGTCTGTCAGTCTGGATACAATACCGATCAGCATAGCCTTGGGATCTTCGTTTAATCCCAGTTCTCTCTGCAGTGCTGTTTTGTTTTTCACCTTTTCCTTTCGGAAAGTCTTAGCATTATAATTCTTGGCGATCATCGGATCTGTCTCCGGATTCCATTCATTGTAATCCAATCCATTGACAATACCTCTCAGATCATTGGAACGTGCTCTCAACAGCCCGTCCAGATGCTCACCGTAAAATTCTGTTTTGATTTCTTCCGCATAGGTTTTACTTACTGTAGTGATGGCGTCCGCATAAACCAGGCCGCCTTTTAAAAGATTGGCATCTTTGTATGCCTCTAATTTATCCGGCGTAAAGAAATAAGCCGGAAGACCTGTAATCTCACGGATCGTCTTAATGTCCCAGGTTCCCTGGAATTTCAAGTTATGTATGGTCATAACCGTCTTAATTCCCTGATAGAAGGGACTGTCCTGGAATCCTGCCTTTAAATATACAGGGATCAGACCTGTCTGCCAGTCATGACAATGGATCAGGTCAGGCCTGAAATCAATAGTAGGCAGAATGGACAGAGCCGCTTTGGAGAAGAATGCAAATTTCTCAATATCAAAGCGGATATCTCCATAGGGCTGATATCCTGAAAAATAATATTCATTATCAATAAAATAAAATTTTATGCCGTCGTATTCCAGCTGCATAATCCCTACATACTCTCTTCTGTAGCCGATATCCATATAAAAATGGGTGATATACTGAAGCTGGTTCTTATACTCTTCCTTCATGCATAAATATTTTGGAATAATAACCCTGACATCAAAATAGTTTTTGTCAAAGCATTTTGGCAGCGCGCCTACTACATCTGCTAATCCCCCGGTTTTTATAAAAGGCACTGCCTCTGAGGCTACAAATAATATCTTTTTCACCTTAAAATACCCTCCTTGCCAGACATTCTGATTGTTTGTCCTTTTCCAGACTAAATCTAACAATATTATACCCCATTTTTTATGCAAAGAAAAGTTATTTTTTCAGGAATCCGGAATTGTAAAGTTATTTTTTATATTCCAATCTGATTTTATCTGCAATCAGAGCAATAAATTCTGAATTCGTAGGTTTTCCCTTTCCTGTGCTTACCGTATACCCGAAAAGTTCATCAATCGTATCCATCTTTCCTCTGCTCCAGGCCACTTCAATGGCATGGCGGATAGCTCTTTCTACTCTGCTGGGGGTTGTCTGATGCTTTTTAGCAATAGTCGGATACAGGATTTTCGTGATGGAATTCAGCATTTCCATATCATTCACTGACAGGATGATGGCATCTCTCAGGTATTGGTAGCCCTTAATGTGAGCGGGAACACCGATTTCATGTATGATATTTGTGACATCTGCTTCCAGATTTCTCTCATAGTAGCTGGTGCTGTTTTCATATGCATTTACTTTCCGCAGATCTTTTTTCTTTCCTTCTCTTTCCTGGCGGATATGTTTGATCCTGGACAGAAGCATGTCATTATCAAAGGGTTTGAGGATATAATAATTAGCGCCCAGCTGAAAGGCATCCTCGGTGATCTGTTCCTGTCCTACTGCAGATACTACGATAAAAGCCGGATGTTTTTTCAGATTTGCATCTCTGCCCACCCGTTCCATAACGGTCAGTCCGTCCACCTTAGGCATAATAATGTCAAGGAGTACTACATCGGGCTCTTTTTCCTTGATAATATCGTATATTTCGGCGCCGTTGCTGGCATGTCCTACAAGTTCCAGCTCCTGGTCTTCATTTATCAGGTTTCCAAGTAAATCTAACATTTTTTCATTATCATCTGCTATAGCGACATTTAACTTCTCCATTACTTATCCTCCATATATTTGTTGCCATATTCCTCAGAAAATGACGGGCGCCCTGTAGAATCGCCATTTCCAAAGACTATTAGTATTATATTATCTGTGGTTTTCAGAATCAAGCTAAATCATATTACAATTAGCGATATATTCTGATAACTTTTCTTCTTTTTCGACAT
>DWUX01000017.1 GCA_019120545.1 Candidatus Blautia stercoripullorum
CGCCAAATGGACATGCCAGCATGTCCGCTTGGCTCGTTGCCCGCGGAAATAAAAAGTTATTTTACTCTTGCATTTTTCTGACTGTTTATATATGATGAATTTGAAAAGACTTACGGCATTTCTTATCTACTTTCATTATCTCACTTCATATTCTCAAATTCCCTTTTAAAAAGAGCTCTTGTTTTTTATGCACTTTGACATTTTAATAAGGCTTTACACCTGCCATGATCACATGCTACAATACACCTAAATAACAAGGAGGGATTTTAATGACGGATGGGCAAAAATTAGATTTAATCTTATCCAAGATGACCGACATGCAGAATGATATCGGTGTTCTGAAAGCAGATGTCACCGATCTGAAAACAGATGTTGCCGGGCTCAAAACAGATGTTGCGGTACTTAAAACCGATGTGGCGGTACTTAAAACCGATGTGGCCGGTCTTAAGACAGACATGAAGAACGTCAAAGAAGAGATTGCCGGCTTAAAGCGTATGGATGATATGATTTTTGATGAAGTAGAACGTGTACATGAGATTTTAAATGCCCATACTGCTGATACTCTGCTCCATCATCCAACCTACATGTAAGAATATGAACGAACAAAAGATACGGCCTCCGGTATACTGGCACCATCAAGACCAAGTAGTCAGTTTCACTGGAGGATAAAAGGTGTAAAGTCTTATTTTACTGTCAAAGATTTTACACCTTTTTTGTGTGTCACTGGACGTATTCCTGATTTTCTGCTTTATGGTCTTATACTTGTTGTCACTGATCCGCAGTGCTATAATAATGTGTGAAAGTACCTTGTATATATATCATATGGGTACAGCCAGTCCGGATATAGAATATTTTCAAATATATCCGGCCAAATTTTTTAGTTGAGGTAAAAAACAGTGCTGGATTTTTTACGGGAAGAACACATTGATGAAGGGATCATCCAGGAAATCCTGGAATTCCGGAAGAAGTATGGAACAGGGGAATCCTATACAGATAAAACCCCCAGATATGTATACTATGGAAAAGAGATCTGGGAACAGGCGGCCCAGGCTCTGCTCTGCGGCAAAAATCTCCTTCTGGCCGGTGCAAAGGCTACAGGAAAAAATATGCTGGCAGAAAATCTGGCAGAGGTTTTCGGACGTCCCAGCTGGAATGTCTCTTTTCACATTAACATGGACGCCTCCTATATGATCGGTACCGACACCTTCCGGGAGGGGCAGGTGGTATTCCGTCCCGGCCCGGTATACGAAAGCGCCGCCCAGGGGGGCTTTTGTATCCTGGATGAGATCAACATGGCCAGAAACGAGGCTCTGGCTGTACTCCACTCTGTCCTGGACTTTCGCCGGGTGATCAACGTTCCCGGCTACAGCCGGATCTCTGTTCACGAGGCGGCCCGTTTTATTGCCACCATGAATTACGGATATGCGGGGACCAGAGATCTGAACGAGGCTCTGACCTCCCGTTTCATGGTCATAAATATGCCGGAAATCTCTCAGGAAAACCTGGAAAAGCTTTTAAAAAGGGAATTTCCCTCTATGAAAAGCGCTTATATCCAGCAGTTTGCCGGACTGTTCCAGGATATTGAAAAGAAATGCAAAAGCGGAGAGCTGACCAGCCGTGTCCTGGACCTTCGAGGTCTTCTGGACGCCATAAGCCTTATGGAAAACGGCCTGTCCCCTCTGGCCGCCCTGAATATGGGGATCACCAATAAAACCTTTGACGCCTATGAACAGTCTTTGATACAGGATGTGATCGCATCCCGAATTTCTAAGAAAACAACTGCCGGAAATATTTTTGCAGGATAAAAAAATGTCAGACAGAAGAATGTATACTTCCCGTCAGCGGCGGGCCATGAATATCATCTGGACAGCTTCCGGAGAATACGATTTTCAACCGGATTTCATGGCCTTTCAGCTTGACGGGGAACCGGATTTTTATATGAATTCTATTATCGGATATGTACGGAAATGGTATGATCCGGATATCATGGAGCAGCTTTTTTCCACCATACAGGAAGGGCTTTTCAAGGAGACCTATGACGGTCTTCTCTGGATTGCCCTGGAAAACTGCGCCTTCCAGAGGGAAGTGCCTCATCGTCCTGTATTAGAAGAACTGCGTCTGGAACATGCCCTGGATTTCTTCCGGCAGGATGACCAGAAATCCAGGCAGCAATGGATGGCACAGAACAGCCTGGTCTACGCTTTAGAATCCGCCAAATGGCGGCAGGTACTTGGAAAAGAGCCGGGGCTGGTCAATCCCTGGGAAAGACAGCTTTTCAAAGACCTTCTATATCCCGGAGATATTACCTCACAGGAAATTTACGACCGTACTCTTGAGATCTTTCACCGATATTTCCGCTATCGCCGGGATCATCTTTTCTCCGGCTTTTTTTCTGGTATCCGGGAAAGATTCCGCCACCACTTTTTTCAAAGACTCCCCCGCCGCCTGATCCGCAGCGATGATCTGAATATGGGGCGGACCGGCAGTGTTCAGGGCAGCATCACGCCCCGGCAGGGCATGGAGCTTCTTCCGAAAAAGCCATCTGAGAGCGCCGCCGACTACCAATATATCCAAAACTGTTTCGGCCTGCCCTTATATCCGGAGGAGGTTTCCCTTCAGCTGGAAAACCTTCTCTGTACAGATGCTCACGAAAACTGCAGGCTGTATTTTACAGATGGAAAGCTCCCTGCCCAGGAAGAAAAAAATGCCCTTGTGCAGAAATTTCTCCGGGATTCGGAGGCACAAAGGCAAAAAAATGAAAGTTATTATCAGAACAGACGGGATTTCTGTCAAAGCAGCATCCACCATCTGACCCAGCAGATCAAAAACGCCATGCTGGTCTACCCCCAGCCCTTAAAAATCCCCAGCCGTTCCGGAAAGATCTTTCCCAGGGAAGTCTGGAAAGCTCTGTGGCTGGACGACGACCGTATCTTCATGGAAACCACAGATGAAGAGCAGCCGGATTTCTCTGTAGACCTGATGCTGGACGCCTCTGCTTCCCGTCTGGGAAGTCAGGAGATCATCGCACTTCAGGGCTACATCATCGCCGAAAGCCTTCAAAAATGCGGAATTCCTTTCCAGGTCTATTCTTTTCTCAGTCTGAGAGGATTTACTGTTATCCGCCGCTTTCTGAGTTATGAGGATAAAGACCAGAATAAAGAAATCTTCGGCTACTGCGCTGCCGGCTGGAACCGGGACGGACTGGCTTTCCGGGGAGCGGGACATCTTCTGGAATCTTCTCCCGCTGCCAACAGGATCCTTATGGTCCTTACAGACGCCAGTCCCAATGATGACCGTCGGATCCCGGCGGATTCTTCCAAAGGAAGGGTTCTCAGCCAGGACTATTCCGGAAAGCCCGGGATTGAAGATACTGCCCGGGAGGTCCATGTTCTGAAGCAGAAAGGGGTAAAGGTCATGGCTATACTAAACGGCAGCGACGCCGATACTCTGGCTGCCTCCAGGATCTATCAGCAGGACTATGTTCGGATAGAAAAACCGGATCAGCTTTCCCAGGCCGCAGGGGTCCTGATCCAGAAGCAGATCCAGCAGCTTCACAGTTAATAGTGTTTCTCCATCTCCAGTATTTTTTCATAAAGCTTTCTATTTACAGAGGTAGGAATCCCTTATTTTTCTCCATTATTCATCCCAGCCTTCTGTAAAACGGATATTCACCGCAATATTCCGGACTTCTTCTCCCTCCTGGAGATCTATATCATGAAGGTCTGAAACAGGAGGCAGATCTCCATCCTCGGAGATTTCCAGATACAGCCAGTCATAGGCTGCTTCATTGGCATTGTCCACTGCTTCTTCTAAAGTATCTCCAACTGCATAACAGCACTCCAGATCCGGAAAGGTAGCCTGGAACTTTCCTTCCTCTGTTCTTCTGATCACTGCCGGATATATAAATTTCATAATCTGTTCACTCCTTTAAATATTCTCACATGAAACTCAGTACAGTTCCACACTGAGGCTATTATATCACAAAGATGCCGCAAAGCAATGAGTCAAAAAATATTTATCCGCTGTCCTGTATAGACGGAAATTCCTTTGTCACGTATAATGAGAAATCATAGAGCATCCTAAAGATGAAAAAGAACAAGGAGGGTTTTTATTATGATCAAAATTAAACTGCCCACTGACAGCCTGCCCTTTTTAAGGGAAATGGACAGCCGGCTGGTTTCCTACAACATAGAAATGACAGAAGTCACCGGAGGCACGTTCTGGAAACTCTATACTCCCGGACAGATAGAAGGCAGGGAGGAAGTTCCTCAGCTTGCCGATCTGTCCCAGATGGGTTCGCTCCTGGAAATGTTTCCTCCCGCGGACCTTCAGGACCAGCGGGCTCTGGATCTGGCCAAAGCCCTGGGGCCTGCCTATATCCGGGTCAGCGGCTCCTGGGCTACCACCACTTACTATGATCTTGACGGCCGCACTAATGGAAAAGTGCCGGAAGGCTTCCACAGTATCCTCACCCGGGACCAGTGGGACCGGCTTCTGGATTTTGTAAAATATGCAGACGGTAAGCTGCTGATCTCTCCGGCCAACTGTGACGGAGTACGGAATCCTGACGGAACCTGGAATCCCGGTCAGCTAAAGCTTCTCCTGGACTACAGCCGTGATTACGGCGTTCCTGTTTCTGCCGTGGAATTTATGAATGAACCAAACACTACCATTTTGGGCGGGACGCCTTCCAACTACACAGCAGAAGATTTCAGCCGGGATCAGGATCTCTGCTTCCGTTTTCTTAAAGAAAATTATCCGGAGGTCCTTACCGTAGGTCCCTGTTCCAGCGGGGAAAAATTCAGCCCTTATGTAGGCTATCACAACTTATCCGTTATTCCCTCGGAAGATCTCCTGGAAGGCTGCAAAGAACAGGCAGATGTATACAGCTATCATATGTACAACTGCTTTTCTGAAAGAGGCGCTTTCCTGGGCATACACTGGCCGGGGGACAAAGCTCTGTCTGAAGAATATCTGGGAATCCCCTGGGAAGCTGCCTGCTATTACAAAAAACTGCGGGATCAATATTGTCCCGGCGCCCAGATGTGGGTCACAGAATCCGGTGACGCAGGCTGCGGAGGAAATACCTGGGCCTCTACTTTCCTGGATGTGATCCGCTCTGCTGATGAACTGGGACGTTTCTGCACAGTTACAGACGGAGTGATCTTCCACAATACCTTCATGGCTTCCGATTATGGCTATCTGGACTTTGAGACTCATCTGCCCCGGCCCAATTACTGGCTTGTTCTGCTGTGGAACCGGCTGATGGGGGCTAAAGTCTACGACTCCGGCCAGGAGATCCGGGAAGGTTTCCACTGCTATGTACATTCCAGGAAAGACGGGAAAAAGGGTTATGCCTATATGATCGTCAATAACTCTTCCTTAGAAGCTGCCCTGGTGGAACTGCCCTGTAAAAGCACAGTCTACGCCCTGACCGCCGACTATCTCCGTTCCCCCAAGCTCCTTCTGAACGGAAAGCCTCTGGAACTTACGGGAACTGCCCAGCTTCCTCCTCTTGAGGGAAAAATGCAGGAAGCAGGAACCCTTTCCCTGGCTCCTGCTTCCGTAACCTTCCTGGTACTGGAAGAATCCTGAGTTTTTTATTCTTTTACGATCTTTACAGAACACTTATGGGACAGCAGGAAATATCCTCCATAAATGGCTCCTGTCAGGGCTGCGGTGACGGCCAGTGCCGCGGCCGGGCCCTGAGAGCCGTAAATCCCAAGGATTTCCCGACATGCCTGGATCCCGAAGACCGAATGGACCACTGCCAGGGCAAGGGGCAGGAGAAAGAGAAGGCCGTTCTGCTGTCTTAAGGCTCTCCGGATCTCTTTTTCTTCACAGCCCAGCTTCTGGAGGATCTGGTACTTTTCTCTGCTGTCTGCGCTGTCTGACAGAATCTTCAGGGCCAGCACAGCGGATCCGGAGATCAGGAAACAGATTCCCAGATACAGGCCCAGGAAAATATACATGGCGCTGGTGCCGATGCTGTCATCATAGATAGCGGACTGGGTAGTTACCTGTACGGGAGCGTAACTGCTCCCCTCAGGGTTCAGCCTTCGGGCAAAATCCTGATCCATCTCCTGGGCAAAGTCTTTGCTCTTATCCCTGTAATCTCCCATAACATAATTTTTATACCGCTCTTCTTCTCCAAGCTCTGTGGAATCGGGCAGAAGCAGGATCCCGAAATTCTGAGGCTGGTAATACATCTGGAGATAACCGTCCTGACAGGTATCCTCTCTGGCGTGATAAGTCTTTCCCTTCACTGTGGTCTCCTGCTGCCTGGAAAGTCCCGTATTCCATCTCAGGACGGCCCCCTCCTGATTGGAAACGATCAGATACTCGTCCTGTGCAAGTTCATATTCCGGCATATGATAAGCTCTGGCTACCTTGTTATAATCTCCCACCTTCATCACCTCTACCGGGGTCTGGTCAAAAAGCTGTCCATAATGATCCTCTTCCCCGTGGCTTTGTCCTGTCACTGCCTCATTGGTCAGTTCCGGGATCTGGTAGGTATATACACTGACCAGATCCTGAAAATCCTCTAAGGGGATCTCCTGGCTTTCCAGAATATCAAAGATGGAATACGAGTCTGTCATTTCCTTTGACATAGAAATAGACACCGGTGCCAGTTTTCTTGCCTCCTGGTCTTTGTACTCTTTTCTGGCAATGGCTGCATACAAAAGGCAGATGGTCATAAAAATCAGCAGACAGATCACACTGCAGGCCATCACTGTAGAATTCAGCTTATTGGACAATTCCCCTACCACAAAAGAATGCAGCCGCCGGTAGTACAGCTTCCGGAATTTCCCTGCTGCCGCCATAAGAAAACCGGACAGGGACCAGAATACCAGAAAGGTCCCCAGGATTCCCAGGATCACCTGGGTGAGAACGTCCATTTCTGTAGTCATAGCCTGCTGGTTAACGGTCACATTGTAATAGGCGATCCCCAGAAGCACCGCCGCCACAAAAAAGACCAGGCCGCAGAGTATGGGATTTTTCAGGAAATTTTTCTCCTTTTTCCGTCCTGCGGTAAGAAATTCCACCAGTCTGGCCCGGCTTACGGAAAAGGTATTAAAGACCATGACCACCAGGTAGATCAGAAGAAAATACAAGATACTTTTCCCCACTGCCTGGCCGGAAACTACAAATTCATATCTGGATACATCCGCCTGAAACAGATTGGAAACTGCCAGGGACATAAGCTGGGAAAGGCCGATCCCCGCCAGCAGTCCTGCTCCCAGAGAGATCAGTCCCATCCAGATGGTCTCCAGCCACAGCATAGCCGCCAGTCTGATCCGCCCCATACCCAGGGTAAGATAAACTCCAAATTCCTTTTTCCGCTTTTTCAGCATAAATCTGCTGGCATAGACGATCAGATACCCCAGGACCAGAGATACGAAAACACTTACCCCTGACAGAACCCCGTTCATCATATTGATAATGGCGGCTTTCGCCTGGGTTACCTCCATCATGGCAGTCTGGGTCTCAATGGCATTAAAGATATAGAAAACCGCCACCCCCAGGATCATGGTGAAAAAATAAATAGAATAATCCCGGATACTTTTTCTGAAGTTTTTCAAAGACAGACTAAACAACATGGTTCAGATCACCTCCCAGCAGTGCGATGACATGAATGATCTGGTCAAAGAATCCCTTCCGGTCCGCTTCTCCCTTTCTCAGCTCATGGAACAATTTTCCGTCCTTTAAAAACAGCACCCGGCCGCTGTAGCTGGCACAGAGAGGATCATGGGTCACCATCAGAATGGTAGCCCCCAGCTCCCGGTTCAGAAACTGAAGATTATCCAGGAGCATCCCTGCGCTTTGAGAGTCTAATGCTCCCGTTGGCTCGTCTGCCAGGATCAGGGAAGGATTGGTGATCATGGCTCTGGCGCAGGCGCACCGCTGTTTCTGGCCTCCGGACATCTGATAGGGATACTTTTTCAGCACCTCCCGGATATTCAGCTTCTTGGCCATGTCCTCTACCCTGCCTGGGATCCTGGCCGGCTTTTCATTCTGGATCTGAAGGGCCAGGGCAATATTGTCAAAACCATTTAAAGTATCCAGGAGATTAAAATCCTGGAAAATAAAACCCAGTTTTTCCCGGCGGAACTTAGAAAGGCCCCTTCCTCTCAGTCTGGTCACGTCCTTTCCTTCTACCAGGATATGTCCTCCCGTCACCCGGTCAATGGTGGAAATACAGTTTAAAAGGGTGGTCTTTCCTGACCCGCTGGCTCCCATTACTGCTGTAAACTCACCTTTCTCCACGGAAAAGCTGATATCGTCTACTGCCTTTGTAAGGCTGGATTTATTTCCGTAATATTTCATCATATGCTGGATGTCCAGTAATTTTTCCACAGATCTTCCTCCTTTTTCTCTGTCAGCAAGACACTTTTCTTTACAGATTCTATTATAAGAAAAACCACTGTGCCCAGCCATGGATTTTTATTACCAAACCTTACATCTGTGTAAGATAAAAAAGAGCTGCTGCATTAGTTAACTGTCAGGAATATTCCCGATTTTGACTAATGCAGCAACTCTTCTGTGTGTTTGTCCTGTCCGAATTCTATGAAGATTTCCGTATATTCTCCTTTCTCCGATTCTGCCCAGATCCTGTGTCCCAGTCTGTCACAGAGCTTTCTGCACAGGTAAAGCCCCATGCCGGTAGAACTCTGCCCTTTTCTTCCGTTTTCTCCTGTAAAAGAGTGTTCAAAGATCCTGGGCAGATCAGCCTTGGAGATCCCTATGCCGTTGTCCCGAACAGACAGAAGGATCCCCCGGGAAGTCCTTTGGGTGTAGAAACGGATACAGGGATCTTTCTCCTTTTTATATTTCACACTGTTGCTTAAGATCTGACCCAGAATAAAACTCAGCCATTTTTCATCTGTCCGGGTGGGAATATCCTCCGTCTCCTGAAGGACCCGGATATGATTCAGGATCAGACTGTCCCGGTTTCTGGAAATCACCTGATCTGTCACGGTTTTCAGAGAATACTCCCGGATCACATAATCCTTCTCTGGCACCTGGCTCCTGAGATAGTAAAGGACCTGTTCTACATATCTATCCATCCGGGCCACCTGTTCTTTCATCACTCTGGAATTCTCTCCTTTGTCCTTATGGAGAAGAAGCCGCATACTGGCGATAGGAAGCTTCACCTCATGGATCCAGGCTTCCACATACTGTTTAAAAGCGTTATTTTTTCTCTGCTGGGCAAAGATCTGGTCGCTCATCGCCTTTCCCATCTGATCCACCGTATCATAAAGGATCCTTCCCTCCAGAAAATCCGGCGCTTTCAGCATTTCCCGGATCAGATATTTTTCCTCCAGGTTTTCCAGTTTTTCTTCCAGCTCCCTGTAAAACCGGTTTTTTCGCATATACTCCCACAAAAGCGTCCCTGCAAGTCCCAGGATCTGGATTCCGGCCGCAAGGATCATCAGCTCTTTCTTTACCTGGAAAAAGTACAGTACTGTCTGTATCAGTCCCCCGGTAAGAAGCCAGAGAAGGATCGGTCTCCAACAGTCTTTTATATAATCTGTTTTTTTCATAATAGTAAGTACCCCTGTCCTCTCCGGGTCTGTATAGCTCCCTGGATACCGGCCTCTTCCAGTTTCTTTCTGAGCCGGTTGATATTTACAGTCAGAGTATTGTCGTCAATAAAATCGTTGCAGTCCCAGAGATGATCCATCAGCTCATCTCTGGATACGATCCGTCCCTGATTCTTGATCAGATAATAAAGAATAGAAAACTCATTTTTAGACAGTACCCTCTCTTCTCCCTGATAAGTCATGGTACTGCGTAGAAGATTGAGAAGGATCCCTCTGTACTCTACTTCCTCCTGGGGAGCTCCCGGCTGGATCCGCCTGAACAGAGCTTCCATTTTCAGCAGAAGAAGGGTAGGATTATAGGGCTTGGTGATATAATCGTCTGCGCCGTAGCTCATAGCCAGGATCTGATCCATGTCTCCTTCCCTGCTGGTGACCATGATCACAGGCACCTGAGACTTCTGTCTTAAATTTCTCAGGATCTCCTGGCCGTTGGTCCCGGGAAGAAGGATATCCAGCAGTACCAGATCCGGCTCTGCACAGAGGATCTCATCCTCCGCTTTATCATATTTTTCCAGACAGAAAGTCTCATATCCATTTTCTTTCAGAAGACTTTCCAAAGCCTGTCTCAGAACTTTGTCGTCCTCCGCCACAGCAATTTTTTTCATTTATATTCTACCTCTGCGCTTCATATAAAGCTTCTGATCTTAACTTTTAATCTTAATTTCTTATCCTCAGTATATCCTATCCTCTGTTTTTTTCAAGGAAAAGAAAAAGACAGCCCCGAAACTGCCGCCGGAAATTTCCGGTCCTGGTTTCGGAACTGTCTCTTCATATTCTTATACAAACTGATTTCTGGCCCTGTCGTACTGGTAATCAATACCTGCCAGCTTTGTCTTGATCTCCTCCGGATTTAATCCTTTGTCCTCACACATGGAAGACAGGGAAGAATAAAAATCACGAAGCTGCGTATTCACATAGCTTAAAAGCATTACCGGGTCCTTAGGTATCATAATCTTCCTCCTCTGATTCCGGATCACTGCAGGCCAGTTTTCAGGATCCTGAAGATCAGCTTTGTACAGTATCCTCTACTGAAACTGTATGAGCCGTAAGCTGGCCGTTTTCCAGATCTATAATGATCCTGTCCTCTGCTCTTACATTACCGGAAAGGATCAGCCTTGCAGTAAGAGTCTCTACGTTCTTCTGCACGAACCTCTTCAGCGGACGGGCTCCGTAAACAGGATCATATCCGCCCTCAATAATATAATCTTTTGCGGCTTTTGTCAATTCTATAGACAGCTCCTGATCTTTTAATCTCTTATTCAGGTCTGCCATAAGCAGGTCAACGATGCCGCCGATATTCTCTTTCGTCAGAGGCTTGAACATAATGATCTCATCCAGCCGGTTCAAAAACTCCGGACGGAAGTGGGCTCTTAGATCTTTCTCTACCATGTCTCTGGCTTCCTGTTTGATCTCTCCGTTATCTTCAATACCTTCCAGCAGATAAGTGGAACCGATATTAGAAGTCATGATCAGGATAGTATTCTTAAAGTCTACAGTCCTTCCCTGGGAATCGGTGATACGTCCGTCATCCAGTACCTGGAGCAGAACATTGAACACATCCGGATGAGCCTTCTCGATCTCATCAAAAAGGACTACAGAGTAAGGTTTTCTCCTGACAGCTTCTGTAAGCTGACCCCCTTCCTCATATCCTACATATCCCGGAGGCGCTCCGATCAGTCTGGACACAGAATATTTCTCCATATACTCACTCATATCAATACGGACCATGTTCTGTTCATCATCAAACAGGGTGGCAGCCAGTGTCTTGGCCAGTTCTGTCTTACCTACACCGGTAGGTCCAAGGAACAGGAAGGAGCCAATAGGTTTGGTGGGATCTTTAATACCGGCTTTGGAACGGATAATAGCGTCTGTTACTTTGGAAACGCCTTCGTCCTGTCCGATCACCCGTTTATGGAGCTCATCTTCCAGATGGAGGATCTTGGCACGCTCTCCTTCTGTAAGTTTTGCCACAGGAATGCCGGTCCACCGGGAAATGATCCTGGCGATCTCATCCTCTGTAACGCTCTGGTGGACCATAGACAGATCCTGATTCTTTGCCTTTTCTTCCTCTGCTTCCAGCTGTTTCTGTAACTTAGGCAGTTCCCCGTACTGAAGCCTTGCGGCCTCATTCAGGTCATAATCTCTCTGAGCTTTCTGGATCTGATTGTTCATATCCTCGATCTGCTCTCTCAGCTTCTGCAGATGTTCTACTGTAACCTTTTCATTATCCCACTGGGCTTTCTGAGCGTTGAATTTATCTTTCAGCTCTGCCATCTCTTTCTGAAGCTCTACCAGACGGTCTTGGCTGAGACGGTCATTTTCTTTCTTAAGGGCCGCTTCCTCAATTTCCATCTGCATGATCTTACGGCGCATTTCATCCAGCTCTGTGGGCATGGAATCCAGCTCTGTCTTGATCAGGGCACAGGCTTCATCTACCAGGTCGATGGCCTTATCCGGCAGGAACCTGTCGGAAATATAACGGTCAGACAAAGTGGCTGCAGCTACTAGAGCGCTGTCGGTGATCTTTACTCCGTGGAAAACCTCATACCGTTCCTTCAGTCCACGAAGAATGGAAATGGTGTCTTCCACAGTAGGCTCATCTACCATAACCGGCTGGAACCTACGTTCCAAGGCAGCGTCTTTTTCAATATATTTCCGATACTCATCCAAAGTGGTGGCGCCGATGCAGTGAAGTTCTCCTCTTGCCAGCATAGGTTTCAGCATATTTCCGGCATCCATGGCACCGTCAGTCTTACCTGCCCCTACGATCAGATGGAGCTCATCAATAAACAGTATGATCTGTCCTTCGCTTTTCTTTACTTCTTCCAGAACGGCTTTCAGCCTTTCCTCAAACTCGCCTCTGTATTTGGCCCCTGCTACCAGGGCACCCATATCCAGTGCAAAAATCTTCTTATCTTTCAGACCGTCAGGCACATCTCCCTGAACGATCCTCTGGGCCAGTCCCTCAACGGCTGCTGTCTTACCTACTCCAGGTTCACCGATGAGCACCGGGTTATTCTTGGTCTTCCTGGACAGGATACGGATCACATTCCGGATCTCGCTGTCACGGCCGATCACAGGATCCAGCTTCTGCTCTCTGGCCTTTTCCACCAGATCCTCCCCGTATTTATTCAAAGTATCATAGGTTACCTCCGGATTATCCGTAGTCACCCTCTGATTTCCTCTCACAGTGCTCAGGGCCTGAAGAAATCTTTCCTTGGTGATCCCATATTCCTGCCAGATTTTTTTCATAGAAGGACTTGGGTTATCCAGCAGAGCAAGGAACAAATGCTCTACGGAAACATATTCATCTCCCATAGCTTTTGCCTCATCCTCTGCGGTTACCAGCGCCTTGTTCAGATACTGGCCGATATAAGGCTGGCCTCCGGAAACCTTTGTCCTGGCATTTAAAGCCTGCTCTATCCTGTCAAGGAAATGTTCCTTCTGGATTTCCATTTTCTCGATCAGTTTTAAGATCAGACTGTCCTCCTGGTGAAGAAGGTTATAGAGCAGATGTTCCTGTTCAACCTCCTGGTTGCCGAATTCATATGCTGTCTTCTCCAAATCCTGAACAGCCTGAAGCGATTTCTGTGTGAATTTACTGATATTCATACAAATCCCCTCCATCATCTTATGAAATAGCCTGTAAAACAGACTTGGTTTTCTTGTTCTAGTGCTACTATAACACTTGTTATTAGCACTGTCAACCCCTGAGTGCTAATTTTTTTATAAAAAGTCTGACAAGTCTGACAATCAAATAAAGAGAAATCTTTTATTCCGGATAAAGAAAGAAAAAACAGGAACCATCTCTGATTTCCTGCCTGATGATGCCTGTTGGCGGCGGCTGATATGCTTCTGCCCGATTCAGCCTCCAAATAATAACATATTTTACAGATTACTTATATCCATTATTAGAAAAGCCGGCCTAAACGGCTGTATCCCGCTTAAACCGGCTCTTCTTTCTGCTTATTCTATATCGATCAGTTTATCCTTATCATAATATTTCTCATCATCTTCTGTGATCTCCCGGTAGACTTTACAGGGATTTCCAAAGGCGACCACATTAGCAGGAATATCTTTTGTCACTACACTTCCGGCACCGATAATGCTGTTCTTTCCGATAGTTACTCCCGGCATGACCATGGTATTGGCGCCGATCCATACGCCGCTGCCAACTTTCACCGGCTTATTGTACTGGGCCTCTTTTGCCCTAAGTCTTGGAGATACCGGATGGGTTCCTGTACACAGTACCACATTGGGACCGATCATAACATTGTCGCCGATCTCAATAGTGGCGTCATCTACCAGCACCAGATTAAAATTCGCATATACATGATCCCCCATATATACATTTTTCCCTCCCCAGTTAGCATGGAAAGGTGTTTCGATATAGCAGTTTTCACCAATCCTTCCGAACATCTTCTTCAGAAGGGCTTTTTTCTCTTCCCCTTTGCTGGGAGGAAGCTGATTATAGGCAAACAGCATATCCAGGTATTTTCCCTGTTCCTGCATCAGTTCCTCATTGTCACAGTAATATAATTTTTCATGATGGACTCTATATAAAGTTTCTTCTAGATTCATAGGACCTCCCCCCAGATGGATACCTTCTCCTATCCGTCTGTAAAATAATGATTTTCTGCCATCAGTATAACATATCTTCTTTTCTCACTCAACTGATCCCGAAAATATCCCAAAACCATGAAGATTCCATACTTACTCTAATCCATGGGCCTTCAGCCATGTTACCCAGGTTCTTTTTCCCCGCTTTATCTTTCCGGCCCGGATCTGGAATTCCAGGATCGTCATCAGGGAGAACACCAGGAACAAAACTCCCAGGAACAGCAGGCATTTTCCTATACTTCCTCCTCCGCTGATGGTGCTCCTAAAAGCAGTCACCGTATAGGTAAACGGCACCCAGTCATGAAGATAAGGCACAAAAGGACCGGACAGTTCCAGCGGATAAGTTCCCACAGAACCCGCCAGCTGGACCACCATAAAGACCAGCATCAGGAAACTGCCCGCTTTTCCCAGAAGATTTGTGAAAAAATACATAATGGACATAAAAGCCAGGGAAGCCAGACAGGCAGTAAGAAGGGTCTTTCCAGGCTGGACAGGACGGAAGCCGTCAAAGATCCAGAGAGCGCCTGTCATCACTGCTGCCTGGAGCAGAGCTACCAGATAGAGTACGGAAGCTTTACTCCGCCACCAGGCCCCTCCGGACTTGAGTTTTCCGGAATATTCTGTCAGAGGATACATAAGGCTGAAAGCAATGCAGCCTACCCAGAGCCCTACAGACATCATATAAGGCGCCATAGCATGGCCGTTATTTTCCACTTCTGTGATCTGCGTCTCTTTTGTAACTGCCGGAGCAGCAAACATATCCATCCCCTCTTCAGACAGAACAGAATTCCCGGCGCTGCTTCCCCCTTCTTCCAGGGCGTCCTTAAGCGTTCCGGCTCCTTTCTCCAGACTTTTCAGCCCATCTCCCAATTCCATACTTCCTTCATGAAGCTTTCCGGCACCCTGGCTGATCTGTTCTCCTCCCTGAGAAAGCCGAGAAGCACCCTCAAGAAGAGAGGGACTGTTTTTCTCCAATTCTGCGGCGCCTTCTTTCAGACTTTCCGTACCTTCCTTCAAAGCAGTAATGCCCTGACTTAGCTGGTCCCCGCCGTTAAAAAGGACCGGCATCTGTTCCTTCAACCTCTTGGTTCCTTCTTCCAGCCGGGTGCTGCCCTGGGAAAGGACCACGGTTCCTGACGCAAGCGATTCCGCCCCTTTTTTCAGCACGGAAGTACCCTGGGTCTGGAGAAGTCTCCCTCCCTGGACCGCTTCCTGGATCCCCTGTACCAGCGCCGGCGCTTTCTGGGAAAGTCCGGAAATTCCCTGCAAAAGAGTTCCTGCCCCTGCAGCCAGCTCCCCGCTTCCTGCCGCAGCCTGGGAAATCCCATCTGTAATCCCGGGAAGTCCGGAAACAAGTTCCCGGCTTCCCCTGGCCGCCTCATTCACTCCCTCTGTATAAGCAGCGGTGCTTTGTGCCAAAAAGGCCGCCTGGTCTTTCAGCATAGAAATCTGACCGTTTAATTCTTCTGCCCCGGAATAATCTGCTCCGGCCTCCTGTACAATGGAAATCTGCTCTTCCATTTCCTGGAGTCCCTGGTAATTTGTCTGAGCCGCTTCCAGAGCCGCCCAGGCAGCTCCGGCCAGGCTGTCCATATCGCCATTATCCACGGCGCTCTGAATTTCTTCATATAAATAAGAAGGATCTGTACTCTGGATCCCGCTGGAAAAAGTAAATCCTTCTTCTCCTGAAAAAACATTTATATAAGAAGGAAGATTGTTATAAAGAGTTTCCAGACTCTGACTGAGACCAGCTGCACCCTGAGATAAAGCTTCCGACTGGCTGCCGTTTTCTCCAATAATATTCTGAAGACCGGAATCCAGACTTTCTGCTCCCTCCTTCCACTGAGCTGTTCCCTGACACAGTGTTTCCAGTCCGCTATGGAGAGCCGCCGCATTTTCTGCCAATGTCCCGGCCCCCTCTTCCAGTTCCCGGGCAGCCTCCGGCAGAGAAGCTGCAGCTTCCCCAAGAGCAAGAAGCCCCTGATTCAGTTCTGTCATACTGTCATCCATCCGGACAGCACCCTCCTGCAGATCCTGACTGCCCTTTGCAGCCTCCCGGATCCCTTCTCCCAATGCCCAGGCTCCATCCGCAAGTTCATCGGCTCCATCAGATAGTTCCGGCATTTTTTCTTTTACCTGTTCCATTCCTTTAGTCAGAGCTGCCGCTCCCTGATCCAGCTCTTCTGTCCCTGATCCCAGGGTATCTACTCCCTGAATATATCTGCCCAGTCCTTCTGAAAAGTTCTGAGTGCCATTCCGAAATGTCAAAGTGCTGTCTGCCAATATCCGGAGATTTTCCGTAATGATTTTATTTCCTTCTGCGGCCTGAACGGTTCCTTCTTCCAGCTCCCCGGCGCCCTGTCCCGCCTGTTCCATACCTTCTTTTGCCTGGAGGACTTTATCCATAACCGCCTGAATATAGGTTCTGGTCACCTCCTGGCATACTGCGCTTTCCATCTCCTTCATGGCTGTTTCGCTCATTTTAGAGGCAATATAATTGGTACCGGGATTAGTCTCATAGAAAAGTTCCATTTTTTCCGGTTTTTCTCCGGTCAGCGTTCCGGCTTTTGCGGAAAAATCCTCCGGTATCCGGATCATCATATAATAAGTTCCATCCTTCAGTCCCTGTTCTCCTTCCTTTTTCCCTACAAAATGAAAATCCAGAGACTTTTCTTCTTTCAGTTTTTTAACCAGCTCTCCCCCTATGTCCAAGGCGGCACCCTGATATTCCACCGGCTGGTCTTCATTGACCACCGCCACGGGAAGCTTATCTGTATTTCCGTAAGGATCCCACATAGATCCCAGGAACAAAGTGGTATAAATACTTGGAATTGCGATCACCGCAAGGATCACCACCAGCAGGATCTTATTATGGAGCAGTTTCTTCCATTCCTGTCTCACCATATGATTCTTCTCCCTTCTGTATGCCATCACCTGCCATGTCCCTATAGGATTTTCCCTCCTTTCCCGGATCCATCAAGATGACATACTATCTATTAATAGATATTATGTTGATTTATGAAACGTTAGGAATTATACTGAAAAAAGGCACAGGGGACAACCATCAAATATTTTTGTCACTGTCGGTTAATGGACATAACCGGCAGGCTGTGTTGATTCTTTATAAAATTTTCATAATTCAGGAGGGAAATATGACAAAGAAAACCGACCGGAGGATCCGAAAGACAAAGGCCCAGCTCCGCCAGGGTCTGGCAGAGCTTCTCCAGGAAAAAAGCCTGAAAGAGATCACTGTCAAAGAACTGACCGATAAGGTAGACATTAACCGTTCTACCTTTTATCTCCATTATTCAGATATCTATGATATGATGGAAAAAATTGGAAATGAACTGATAGAAGAAATTGAAGAACTGGTCCGGACCCGCCCGGTAAATCCCTTTAATGAGTCCAGCTTTCCTTTTATTGAAGAAATTTTCACGATTCTAGCCGAAAACCGTCAGATCTGCGCCGCCCTTCTGGGGCCCAACGGAGACATTGCCTTTCTCCAGAGGATCGAAAATATCCTTTCCCGGCACAGCCTGAAGGTTCTTGAGGAAACCCTCCCGGAGAAAAAGCAGGATCTCCAGTATCTCTACTCCTTCTTCGCCTTTGGCTGTGTGGGTATGATCAAAATGTGGCTGACCGGCCGCTACGAGGAAAGTCCCCAATATATGGCCCGTCTTACCTTTCATTTGATCATGAATGCCCTTCACAAAAGCTGATTCAGACCTCTACCCCTGAAAGAGCTACGATCTTTTCCCCGGCCAGGTGCTGGAACAGAGCAATGATCCGTCCTACGCCGATAACTGCCAGTACTGTTCCGATCCCTACTCCCACCAGACGACCTGCAAGTACCAGACCCAGGAGAATGGTCACAGTAATATTAAAAAGATCAAAACAGTTCTTTGTAAACCCTACATTTTTATGAATGCAGTCAGCGATAGCCTGGACAATGCCGTCTCCGGGATTCGGCACGATCCTCATAGAAAGGGACATAGAGGCGCCCACTCCAGTAAAGATGATCGCCAGGATCAGTACCAGCAGCCGAAGCGGCAGGTCCTGGATCCCCTTTGTTTCCTTTGCAAACTCCGGCAGCAAAGAACCGAATACGTTTAAAAATCTTGTAAAAATAAGACTGAGCGGAATCTGAAGGATATCCATGAACAGGATCAGCGTCCTATCTTTTTTCCTGGCCTGAGCCAGAGCTTTTTCTCCCTGGCGCTGCCTCCGCCGTTCCCGTATGCTGTGGAGAAAGATCTCAGCCACTACAAAAACAGAATACAGCACCAGCGTCATATCTCCAAAGTTCAGCTGAAAAATTGTGGAAATACTGTAAGATACCGATATGATCGGCGATACTCCCAATCCCGCTTTTGTATTCAGAGTCAGTCCCATTGCCAGGATCAAAAGTCCCAGTATATAAAAGCCGGCTCTGTAAAACTTTTGTTTTTGCACAAAACATCCTCCCCTTCTGTAATAAATTCTCAAGACCGTCTGCTTTGGTCCGCATCATTTTATTATAGTACCGGCCCCGGGGAATTTCAAGAATAGCCCTGATATTAAAAAAGACATCTCCAAAATAGAAGATGTCTTTTTTAATCTCTTATTTATTACTGTACAATTCTTCTGATTGCTATGTAAGATCTGTACAGAGCGTTTGCAGTATATTTAATTCCGCCCTGTGGATATGGAGCACTGTTAGAAGCATGGATGATTCCGCCGTCTCCTGTCAGGATCGCTACATGTCCGGAATATACGATGATATCACCGGCACGGTGATTTTCCCAGCTTACTCCTACACCGGAGAAAGCCTGCGCATCACTGGTACGGGGAAGGCTATATCCGAAATGAGCAAATATCTGCTGAGTAAATCCAGAACAGTCAATTCCATTTGTCAGACTGTTTCCGCCATATACATATGGATTTCCGATAAACTG
>DWUX01000018.1 GCA_019120545.1 Candidatus Blautia stercoripullorum
AAGAAGAAAAAACCTGATACACGTCTAAAGTGCCGTAGCCCCATTCACGATTAGGATAAAGAAGATCTTCCCGTCTCCCGGCGCCTCGGATAAGAAGGGATTTTAATTCGGCATTATTAAAGATCCTGGAAGGCGTCCGCTTCATTCCCCATTCCATCACCAAAGCACATGCTCCGGCTGTGATGGCCGCTGCTGCCGAAGTTCCGGTAACCGTAGTATATCTGCCTCTGGACCCCGGAGCAAAGACATTTACGCCAGGAGCGGTAATATCCGGTTTTATTTGCCCTGTCCGGGTATAGCCCCTGCTGGAATTCAGATAAAGGCTGTTTGTATAAGCATTATAAGCCGCGGTGGTAATCACAGAGGAAGAAGTACCCGGAGATGTAAGGGTGGTTTCAGGATTGGGCTCCAGAAATTTTATATCTGGATCTGAAAAGCCCGTGATAGGAAGCCAGACATGATAGCTTCCGCTGTTATAGCTGTTAGTATAGACTCGTATTTTCCAGGAACCGGGAGTAGGATCTGAAAAACGGATGAAAATCAGCTGGCTTCCGGAGACTGTCTGAATAATTTCAGAGCTGACAAAGATCCTGGTTTTCTCTAAAATAAACGATATATTTTCACTATAGCTAAGTCTTGGAGGAATTTTGGGGATTACTTCTCCTAAAGGCGATTCGAAACCTACTGCGTAAATTTCAGGAGGCTGTCCCCAGAGTTCGGCGCAGAAACCTTTAGTATTTTCCGGAACGAGGATTTCTACAGAGTTATAGTCTGAAGAATTTAAAGCTGTGCCATAATAGTGATGGCCTTTTCCAGCTTCATTTCCAGCAGCAGCCACTCCGATAAAGCCCCGGAACTGATCCGTAACAGAGAGCATGGAATCCAGGGGAGAATCTCCCGAATGATCTCCCTGACTGGTGCCAAGTCCCAGACAAATAACCAAAGGCTTTACCAGCTCTTCTGAAAGACGGAGAAGATATCGGATTCCGGCCATGATATCGGTCATTTGATATACCGGCGCGTCTCCTGTGACATAAAATAAAGTTTTCAAATACTCTTTAGCCGTTTTTAGTTTTACAACAGCAATCATGGACTGGGGGGCAGCTCCGTTAAAATCATTTTCAGGAAGGGTGCTTCCCGCAGCAATCCCTGCAAGAGAAGTGCCATGTCCAATATCGTCGCGGCTGGGAACCGCAGCAAATGGATCTTCCATTTCAAGCGCCTGATTGATTTCCTGATTTGTATAGGCACTTCCATATTCCAGATCATAAGGCGCTTTTCCAGACTGGACGGTCTGATCCCAAAGTCCGCAGATCCGGCTGCTTCCGTCACTTCTCCGAAATGCAGGATGGGTATAATCAATTCCTGTATCGATAAATCCCAGGATTATATCCTGGCCTGTGAGCTCCAGAACCGGCTGGGTCTGGACCTTTGTAATTCCTGCGGCATCCAGATTAGCTGTATCCAGCAGGGTATAAAGCTTTGGAACAGTTGTGTAGAAAAAACCTTCTTCAAAAAATCCGGCAAAAGATCGTTCCGATAAGGGATAATGGATCATTCCGTAATAGTCATTAAATATCTGTGCACCCTGATCCCGGTATTGATTGAGAAAACAAGGAAAAAGAGGGACAATGATGTCTGCATAATCTTCTGACAGAATCATTTCGCGTATAGACGGCATAAAAACTCCGGTTTATTTATTCCTTAAAATCTATGTTGCTTGGGGAAAAATTTTGACTGGAACCAAGAGGATTTCTGAGAATATGATATAAAAAAGCAGAGAATTTCTGTGTATAGCTATGAAAAATTTAAGTGGAAAAGGAATAGGAGTCGCTGTCTTGGATACAGGAGCCTTTGTTCATATAGATTTTGATAATAGGATTTGGGCTTTTCGGGATTATATTCACGGAAAACAGCAGCCTTATGATGATAACGGACACGGCACTCATGTATTGGGAATACTGGGAGGAAGCGGAAAAGCTTCCGGGGGAAAGTATATAGGAGTGGCTCCCGGCTGCGGTATGATTCCCTTGAAAGTTTTAGATGAAAAAGGAAATGGGAATAAGGAAAAAGTGATTCAGGCTCTTAAGTGGATAGAGGACAACATGAAACAGTATCATATCCGTATTGTAAATATTTCAGTAGGCACTACCCAGCGGGAAGGTCATGAAGATCTGATAGAAGCAGTGGAGGATGCCTGGGATCAGGGGCTGATAGTAGTTGCAGCAGCAGGAAATATGGGGCCGGGAAGAGGAAGCATTACAGCCCCCGGATCCAGCAGAAAGATCATTACTGTCGGTTCATCAGATATGCTGGTTAAAAACCAGGGAATATCCGGAAGGGGGCCAACCAGAGACTGCGTCACCAAGCCGGATATTGTTGCGCCGGGGAATGAAATTATTTCCTGCGCAAACTGCAATTCCCCATATCCTTATACCACAAAAAGCGGGACGTCGATGTCCACCCCATTTGTTTCAGGAGGAATAGCACTGCTGTTGGAAAAGCATCCGGAACTTACTAATCTGGATATAAAAAAGAGACTTCGTTCTACAGCTAAAAATATGGGATATCCTCATAATCTTCAAGGGTGGGGGATGTTTCACCTCCAAAGTTTTTTAAAAGATTGCTGATTTTTTAGGATATAACTATCAGTTATGGGTGATATCAAAGTTGAAAATATTATTGACAGGTTTTGTATTATTGTATACAATGATACAAACAGTTCTTTAAAGTAGTGTATGAAATTATGATTTTTACAAAAATGAGGAGTGAGAGAAATGATAGACAGAGCTGTGCGTATGAATTATCATACGAATTTGCTGGAACTGGAGGAGCATATGTATCCTCTGGTAGATGTGGAAAAACCAAATGTGTTCAGAAATTTGTTTCCCTATTCAGAAGTACCTAAGATAGCATTTAATGACAGGATCGTCCCTCACCATATGCCAGATGAAATCTGGATCACAGATACAACCTTTCGTGATGGACAGCAGTCCAGAGCGCCTTACAGCACAGAACAAATCGTAAAGATTTATGAATATCTCCATAAACTGGGAGGACCTAAAGGAAAAATCCGTCAGAGTGAATTTTTCCTTTATAGCAAAAAAGACAGAGATGCAGTATATAAGTGTCTTGAAAAGGGATACAAATTTCCTGAAGTGACCAGCTGGATCAGAGCCAGCAAGAAAGATTTTGAGCTGGTAAAAGATATCGGTCTCAAGGAGACAGGTATCCTGGTAAGCTGTTCAGATTATCATATATTTTATAAAATGAAAATGACCCGCCGGGAGGCTATGGATCATTATCTCAGTGTGATACGGGATTGCCTGGAAATCGGCATTAGTCCAAGATGCCATCTGGAAGATATTACAAGAGCAGATATTTACGGCTATGTCATTCCGTTTTGTCTGGAGCTTACAAAACTGATGGAGGAATATTCTATTCCTATTAAAGTCCGCTGCTGTGATACTATGGGATATGGAGTGAATTATCCAGGTGCAGTGATTCCCAGATCTATACCAGGGATTATTTATGGTATTATGACTCATGCAGGAATTCCTTCAGAATTGATCGAGTTCCACGGACACAATGATTTCTATAAAGCAGTGAGCAATTCTACCACAGCCTGGCTTTATGGCGCCAGCGGCGTAAACTGTTCTCTTTTTGGTATCGGAGAACGGACCGGAAATACACCTCTTGAAGCGATGGTTTTTGAATATGCCCAGTTAAAAGGAACTCTGGACGGCATGGATACCAGAGTGATCACAGAGCTGGCAGAATACTATGAAAAAGAGATCGGTTATAAGATCCCGCCTCAGACACCTTTTGTGGGAAAATCCTTCAACGTAACAAGAGCAGGAATTCATGCGGATGGACTATTGAAAAATGAGGAGATTTATAATATATTTGATACAGAGAAATTCCTGAACCGTCCGCCTCAGGTTGCAGTTTCAAATACTTCCGGTCTGGCTGGAATCGCCCATTGGATCAATAATCATTTCCGGCTGTCAGGAGACAGACAGATCGATAAAAACAGCGAGCTGGTAGTCATGGTCAAAGCCTGGGTGGACAAGCAGTATGAAGATGGCCGTGTAACTGTGCTGACAGATGAAGAGCTTTTGGGTGTTATTGATGAATGCTGCGGCCGTTTGGGAGTGAAACTGAAATAAGGACGGCGAAAGAAGATGGCAGGAGAGTCATTGAGAGAAAAAGTCTTTCAGAAGATCCGGGAGGATATCCTGAAAGGAAGATATAAAAAAGGCGACGAGCTGGTGGAGTGTACCATCGGAAAAGAACTGGGAGTCAGCCGGACTCCGGTAAGAGAGGCTGTCCGGCAGCTGGCTCTGGAAGGCCTGGTCCAGGTCATTCCCAATAAGGGAGCCTTTGTCACCGGCATTTCCGTAAGAGATGTGATGGATATGTACCAGATCAGAGCCCGGCTGGAGGGCCTGTGTGCTTCCATGGCTGCGGAACATGTTACCAAAGAACAGCTGGAAGGAATGGAAGAGGCCATTATCCTTTCTGATTACCATGCGGAGAAAGGAAATTATGATCAGGTCTGTCAGCAGGACAGCCGATTTCATAAGCTTTTATACGAAGCTTCCGGCAGCCGGATCCTTGTTCATACCCTGGGGGATTTTCATCAGTATCTCCAGAGAGTCCGTATGGCATCGGTACAGTATCGGATGAGGGTACGGCCCTCTAACAGCGAGCACAGGAAAATCCTGGAAGCAATCCGCCAGGGAGACGGACAGGCAGCAGAGAAAGCGGCCTATGGACATATTGCCAATACTATTGAAAACCTGAAGAATTTTGATCTGGAAAAAGTCCTTCGGGAAGAGATGAAATAGAGAAGTATGAGAAAGGAGATTCCATTTATGGAAAAAATTAAAATGACCACTCCTCTTGTGGAGATGGATGGAGATGAAATGACCAGAATCCTCTGGAAAATGATCAAGGATGAGCTGATCCTTCCTTTTGTAGATTTGAAGACCGAATACTACGATCTGGGTCTGGAGCACAGAAATGAGACTAATGACCAGGTAACCATAGATGCGGCCAATGCCACAAAGAAATATAAAGTAGCAGTAAAATGTGCTACAATTACACCTAACGCGGCGCGTATGGACGAGTACCACTTAAAAGAAATGTATAAGAGCCCTAACGGAACTATTCGTTCTATGCTGGACGGAACTGTGTTCCGTGCGCCTATTGTAGTAAAAGGCATCGAACCTTGTGTGAAAAACTGGAAGAAACCCATCACTCTGGCAAGACATGCTTACGGCGATGTATACAAAAATACAGAGATGATCATTCCGGGACCTGGAAAGGTAGAGTTGGTCTACACTGCCCAGGACGGAACTGAAACCAGAGAACTGGTACATGAATTCCAGGGCCCGGGCGTGGCTCAGGGTATGCATAACCTGAATTCTTCCATTGAAAGCTTTGCAAGGAGCTGTTTTTCTTACGCTCTGGATACAAAGCAGGATCTGTGGTTTGCTACTAAGGATACCATCTCTAAAAAGTATGACCACACTTTTAAAGATATTTTCCAGGAAATCTATGATAAGGAATACAAAGAAAAATTTGAGGATGCAGGGATCACATATTTCTACACCTTGATTGACGACGCTGTAGCCAGAGTCATGAAAGCAGAGGGAGGATTTATCTGGGCCTGCAAGAATTATGACGGCGACGTAATGAGCGATATGGTATCCTCTGCCTTTGGTTCTCTTGCCATGATGACTTCTGTACTGGTATCTCCTCACGGATACTTTGAATATGAAGCGGCTCACGGAACGGTACAGCGCCATTATTACAAACATCTGAAAGGTGAAGAGACTTCCACAAACTCTGTAGCCACCATTTTTGCATGGACAGGCGCTCTGAGAAAGAGAGGGGAGCTGGATGGAAATCAGGCTCTCTGCGAATTTGCCGACAAGCTGGAGAAAGCGACGGTAGATGTGATCGAAAGCGGAAGAATGACCAAGGACCTGGCATTGATCACCAGCCTGGAGAATCCTGTGGTTCTGAACAGCCAGGAGTTTATCCAGGAAATCCGCAAAGAATTGGAAAAATAATGGAGCAGATTTAAATATTATAAGAACTTTAAAAATGGGAAGAGCCTGCCTATTGAGCAAGCTCTTCCCATTTTTCATATAGTTCTTCTAATTTTTCAGAGATTTCAGCTTTTTCTGCAGAAAGAGGGATGCACTTTGAAGGATCAGTTGCGATTTCCGGTTTTGAAAGTTCCTCATCTATCTCCTTGTCTCGGCTTTCAAGTTCTTCGATGGCTTTTTCCGTTTTTTTTAAGTCATTCTCCCGTTTTCGGATACGAGCCTGTTCTTCTTTTTTCTGCTGCCAGTCCAGCTTAGTGGAAGAAATTTTTTCCGGAGTTTTTTCTTCCTGGATCTCCGGAGCATATATAGAAGTCAATTCTTCTTTTTTCTCCAGATAATAGTCATAATTTCCAATATAGTTTACTAGTTTGTGATTGGTCAGTTCCAGGATCCTTGTGGCTGTCCGGTTAATAAAATAACGATCGTGCGACACATAGAGAACAGTTCCTTCATAATTGTTCAGGGCGTCTTCCAGGATCTCTTTGGAGATAATATCCAGATGGTTTGTGGGCTCGTCCAGGATCAGGAAATTGGCCTCCGACAGCATAAGTTTTGCCAGGGAAACACGGCCTCTTTCTCCGCCGCTTAATGCGGAGATGGGTTTGAATACATCATCTCCTGTAAAAAGAAAAGCCGCCAGAAGATTCCGGATTTCTGTATTGGTCAGATTTGGATAATCATCAGAAATTTCTTCAAATACAGTCTTTTCCATATGAAGTACATGATGTTCCTGATCGTAGTAGCCGATATGTACCTTGCTGCCTAGCCGGAAACTGCCTTCATCTGGAGGAAGAAGGTGATTTAAGATTTTCAGGATAGTGGTCTTTCCGGTTCCGTTATTGCCGATGATCGCAACTTTTTCTCCCCTTTTAATGGTAAAATTCAAGTCTTCAAAAAGCGGGAGAGAAGGGAAGGATTTGGAAAGATGTTCTACCATCAGCACATCATTTCCGCTGGTGATCCTGGGTTTTAAGGAGATCCGCATGGCGGCGTCTATTTCCTGGGGTTTTTCCAGAACCTCCATTTTTTCCAGCATTTTTTCTCTGCTCTCCGCTCTGCGGATAGATTTTTCCCGGTTAAACTGCCGCAGCTTGGCAATAACTTCTTCCTGATGTTTGATTTCCTGCTGCTGGTTCAGATAAGCCTGGTAAGCGGCTTTTCTAAGCTGGGATTTTTTTTCACTGTAGGCAGAATAATTTCCTGAAAAAACAGTAGCTTTTGTATTGTCCAATTCTACGATCTTGGTAACTACTTTATCAAGAAAGTACCGGTCGTGAGATACAATAAACACAGCCCCGGGATAGTTAAGAAGATAGGTTTCCAGCCAGGAAATAGATTCCATATCCAGATGGTTGGTAGGTTCGTCCAGC
>DWUX01000019.1 GCA_019120545.1 Candidatus Blautia stercoripullorum
GTCGCTCCCTTCGCGGGAGCGTGGATTGAAACCATGTCCTGTACGGAAAAAGGATGGACAAAATGGGGCGCTCCCTATCTGGGAGCAAAGACCGGAACAGAATAGAAAATGTGAATCCTGGAATTCATAATATTTCTTGCTGTTTGTAGAAGTCCGCTGTAAAATACAGCTGTATGAGATAAAATAAAATTTTTTTAATTGAATAATAAATTGTCACAATTTAGAAAAAACAAGTTTGTGAAACTTAATGAATCTGATTGAAAAAAGTTTTTGCACTTTCTTTCAGAAGGATTCCATTGATACAAATCAGACAATTATGATAGAATTCCCCCTGTCAGCCTGGCACAAAATAAAATTTTTTTGAAATTTTTGAATAATCCGGAAATATGAGGAACAAATATATCTGGATTGAGGGAGAGGAGAATTTTATCATGAATCTGGCGATGTTATCATTGGCTATCATCGGTGTCATGCTTTGTATCGGTATGCTCCTTAGAGCCAAAATTCCTTTTATAGGGAAGATGCTGATTCCGGCCAGTGTTATCGGAGGAATTATCGGGTTTATTTTTATGAATGTGATCGAACCTGTTACACCTCTGAACCTGGACTGTGGAACTTTCGGGGATCTGGTTGATACTATGTTTGTGTTATCTTTTATCTCTATTGGTCTTACCGGCAGTCAGAAGGCAAAGAAAGAGAAAGAACCAGACGGAACCAAGCAGACAGGACCTGTCCTGGGCGGCGTTGGAATGGGGATCATCTGGTGCCTTTTATACGGATTAACTCCTGTGCTCGGGGGAATCCTGATATTTATAATCGGAAGAGCAGTAGGAATGAGCGGATGGTATGGGATTCTGATACCATTCGGTTTCTGCCAGGGGCCCGGTCAGGCTTCTACATATGGACGTTTGTTTGAAAACGTATATGGATTTGAAAATGCGGAAATGGTAGCTCTTACTTTTGCTGTTGTAGGATTTATAGCAGCATTTGGCGTAGGGGTTCCTATGGCAAGATATGGCCTTCGGAAGAAACTTTGTCTGTATGAGGGAAAAATCAACGCTTCTGTAGAAAAAGGGTATATGGGGCCTTCTGAAAAGGGAGAGTCTGTAGGATATGAAACAACACACAGCGGAAATATTGATACCCTGGCATTCCATTTTGCAGTTATGGGCATTACTTATATTGTGACATTGATCATTGCCCAGCTTCTCAATTTTATACCGGTAATCGGTTCTTCTTTTGCAGCAATGCTTTTCTTCTGCGGTATGCTGGCTGCATATCTTGTAAAAGCAATTATGAGAAAGCTGAAAATCGATTATCTGATTGATAATTCCCTGCAGTCAAAGATATCAGGATGGCTTTCTGATTTTCTTGTTACAGGCGCATTTATGTCCATCAAGATCAATGTGATCGGAGAATGGATCATTCCGATTTTAATTGAATGTGTGCTGATCACAATTGTGACTTATGCTGTATGTATGTACTTTGGAAGCCGTCTGGGAAGCGATCATGACTTTGAACGTGTATTAGGACTTTATGGTACAGCTACAGGCACGACTCCAAGCGGTCTTTCACTGGTCCGTATGGTTGACCCGAAACTTCAGTCAGGGGCAGCAGATGAACTTGGCATTATGAATGCATCTATGATATTAACTACACCGGTTATGATCCTTGTAACTCTGGGAGGAACTAAGGTTATTTCCTTCTGGGTGATGATCGGCGGTATGGCTCTGTCTTGCATACTTTATCTGATACTGCTGAAAGTGTTCAGAGTATGGAGGAAACCATCTTTTAGCTTTGCTAAAGGAGAGAGGTATTTTGAAGAAATAAGCAGTGAAGAAGAAGGCGGAGAAAGAGAATATCCAGACACACCGGATATGGGCGGAGCAGTGAAATTATAAAAAGACTGTTTCTGTGAGAACAGCATAATCGGCAACTTTTGGAAAAGGATGGTGTTCGTCAAATGAAAAAAATTTATTATAACGGAAAAATCATAACTATGGCAAAAGAAGGAGAGTATGCGGAAACTCTCCTGACCATAGATGACAAGATTATAAAAACAGGGAGACTTGAGGATCTCAGACAATCTCATGAAGATGCAGAATTAGTAGATCTTCAAGGAAAAACATTAATGCCGGGATTTGTAGACGGACACAGTCATTTTCTTCTGGCCATGCAGACAGCGGGAATGGCAGATTTAAGCAGGTGCTCCAGCTTTGAAGAAATTGTGGAGACTATGAAGAACTATATAGAGAAAAATCATATTTCCGAAACGGGAGCTGCCATGGGCTGGGGATATGACCACAATTTTCTTCCAGGGGGAAAACATCCGGACAAAAAGATCCTGGATCAGATTTCCGGGTCGGTTCCGGTATGTGTGGTGAACACATCCGGACATATGGGCTGTATGAACTCTGCGGCGTTAAATGCAGCAGGCATCGGAGCAGACACTCCTGATCCTCAGGGGGGAAAGATCGGAAGGATTGAGGGAACTTCCCAACCAGATGGATATCTGGAGGAAGCGGCTATGTTTCAGGGAATGGGAATAGTTGCAGCCCGCCTCGGAAAGGCGGCTGTGCCGTCTATTTCTGCAGCTGAGAATCTTTATCTGAGCAATGGAGTGACCACCGTTCAGGACGGGGGCGCTACAAGACAGACTGTGGAAAGCCTTCTGGGATATGATCAGGGGGGACAGCTGCATGTGGATGTAGTGGTTTATCTTATGATGGAAGAAGAGGGCAGAGAGGTCCTCAGGGATTATTCCCAGCTGGCTGGAAAGTATAAAGATCATGTGAAGATCGGAGGATATAAGCTGATCCTTGACGGATCTCCCCAGGGGAAATCCGCATGGATGACAAAGCCTTATGAAAACTGCGGAGATTACTGCGGCTATCCCCGGTATACAGATGAGCAGGTGACAACCTTTATAAAAGAAGCATTGGAGGATGACCAGCAGGTACTGGCACACTGCAATGGCGATGCCGCCGGAGATCAGTTTTTACGATGCTATAGGAAGGCTTATGAAGAGGCACAGGATCCGGAAAAAAAGAACCTGCGGCCTGTAATGATCCACTGCCAGACTGCCAGAAAAGATCAGATGGAGCAGATGAAAGATCTGAATATGATCCCTTCTGTTTTTGTAGGCCATGTATATTACTGGGGCGATATCCATATGAAAAACTTCGGACAGGAAAGGGGAAGTCAGATCAGTCCCTGTAAGTGGGCTGAAGAGGAAGGCCTGGTTCTGAACCTCCACCAGGATATGCCTGTAACCCGCCCGAATATGCTCCACTCTATCTGGTGTGCAGTAAACAGAGTGAGCAGGACAGGAAAGATTATAGGAGAAGAACAGAAAATCACTGTTTACCAGGCATTCCGGGCAGCATCCTATGGAGGGGCTTATGAGTACAAAGAAGAAGACAGAAAGGGAACTCTGGAACCTGGAAAAAGAGCGGATATGATCATTTTGGATAAAGATCCTTTTGATATTGATCCCATGGAAATCAAAGATATCCAGGTCCTGGAAACAATTAAAGACGGAAATACTGTATATACAAAAGAATAATAATCAATTTTTCCTTAATAGCTAAAAATACTCCTGATAGAAAGTAAAGATTCTTCAGGAGTATTTTTGTTTTGAAGCTGATAAAAGGACAATGATTAAAATTAAAAAAATATAAAGAAGTATAAAATAAGTGATAAAATCACTGACAAACTGTCAGAAATCTGATAGAATGCAGATAGCAGCTAAAGGATAAGTTTTTCAGGAGGATGGAATTATGATGAT
>DWUX01000157.1 GCA_019120545.1 Candidatus Blautia stercoripullorum
TGCCCTGTGAAGCCCGGACTTTCCTCACCTGACCCCTTTCGGTCCTGTCAGCCGCGATTATTTATTCTACTTATCACACGAGTTTCAGTATACCACATCAAAATAGTAAAAGTAAATCTTTTTTTATTCTACATTTCTGCTTTCATCTGCTATATATTCAAAAAAGTCAAAATCTGCAAAATGCTCATGCTTCACCCGGTCTGCACAGGTAATCTTTACCATAGTTCCGGTAAATTCCCCATATTTACAGTATTCATCTGTAATACTTCAGAATCCAGGGAGGAATAATCATTGTGTTTTTACATCAAATCTTCCGGAACTTTTGGAAGCCCTGCAAATCCGGCCTCCAGATCTTCATCCGTAGGAATGTAGTCTGTCATTTTTCCGTCATTGTAGCTTTCATAGGCATACATATCAAAATATCCTGTACCGGTCAGACCGAAGACAATGGTTTTTTCCTCTCCTGTCTCCTTGCATTTTCTGGCCTCGTCCATGGCTACCTTGATCGCATGGGCGCTTTCTGGAGCCGGAAGAATGCCTTCTATCCTTGCAAACTCCTCTGCAGCCGCAAATACAGAGGTCTGTTCTACGGCTCTAGCCTCCATCAGACCGTCATGATAAAGCTGTGATAAAACAGCGCTCATTCCATGATAGCGAAGACCTCCCGCATGGTTTGCAGAAGGAATAAAATTGCTTCCCAACGTATACATTTTCTGAAGAGGTGTTACCATTCCTGTGTCACAGAAATCATAAGCAAATTTTCCTCTTGTAAAGCTCGGACAGGAAGCCGGCTCTACTGCGATGATCTGGTAATCTCGCTCTCCTCTTAATTTTTCTCCCATAAAGGGCGAGATCAGGCCTCCCAGATTTGATCCTCCTCCGGCACATCCGATAATCATATCCGGAACAATTCCATATTTATCCAGAGCAGTCTTAGTTTCAAGGCCGATCACAGTCTGATGAAGGAGCACCTGATTCAGTACACTTCCTAATACATAACGATAGCCTTCTTGATGAGTGGCCCTTTCTACGGCTTCAGAAATCGCACAGCCAAGACTACCTGAACTCCCAGGATGTTCCTTCAATATTTTTCTTCCGATTTCCGTGGTTTCTGAAGGGGAAGGGGTTACAGAAGCGCCGTAAGTTCTCATCACTTCTCTTCTAAAAGGCTTTTGTTCATAAGAACATTTTACCATATATACCTGGCAGTCCAGATCCAGATATGCACAGGCCATGGAAAGAGCAGTTCCCCACTGACCGGCTCCGGTCTCCGTAGCAACTCCTTTCAATCCCTGTTTCTTTGCATAATAAGCCTGGGCAATCGCAGAATTCAGCTTATGGCTTCCGCTGGTATTATTGCCTTCAAATTTATAATAGATCTTAGCCGGAGTATCCAGTTTTTTCTCCAGGCAGTAAGCTCTTACCAGCGGTGAAGGGCGATACATTTTATAAAAATCCTGGATTTCCTGAGGGATATCAATATAAGGTGTAGTATCATCCAGCTCCTGCTGCACCAGTTCTTCACAGAATACCTGCCCGAGTTCCTCGGCAGTCATAGGCTTCATAGTCCCCGGATTTAACAGAGGAGCCGGTTTGTTTTTCATATCCGCTCTCAGATTATACCACTGCTTCGGCATCTCACTTTCTTCCAGATAAATTTTGTAAGGGATTTCTTTACTGCTTGCCATAATTCTTTACTCCTTTCTCTCGCTCATCCATAACAGGCGATCCATGCTTTTCTTTCCGGGTGCTTATCCGCTTCGCTTCTTACAGATAACTTTTTATATAAAAAAACTCCTGTCCACGAAACAATCCTGTTTCATGGGACAAGAGTTTACTCCTGCGGTGCCACCCAAATTGATATCTTTATATCCGCTTAATGCATACTTCATATGCTGAATTTTATAACGGAGTTTTTTCTCCGGCTCGCATACTGTAACTTCCGCTCGCCCTCCGGAGCCCATTCCTCTCTGTCTCTGAAACTGCACTCCCACCGTCTGCAGCTCTCTGTATTCAGACATTTTCCAGAAAGTACTCACTCTCCTTCATAGGTTTGATCTGATAAATAATTTATACCATATCTTTTCTTCCAATGTCAACCTGTTTCCTTCAGAAATCATTTTGATTCCGGCTTGTAAACCCGGATCTTATAAGATTTTTGAAAAACATCTGCAGGATCTGTTTTCAGGATTCCCGGTTTTTCTGAAATTTCTCCCTTAAATCCATGGTCGTCGCATCTTCCCATCCAGGGTTCCAGGCAGATAAAAGGAGCTCCCGGCACAGACCAGATACCAAAATTTGTAAATTCCTTACATTCCACCGAAATATAAGGTTTCCCATCCGGATATCCTATGGCGGCCCACTGAATCTGCCCCTCATCAAAAATCAACGCATCCTGATCAAACATATGCTCTGCAATACCACATCCCGTATACTCTCCGTAATCTTTTAAAGAAAGCTTATATATTCTAGAAGTATCCGCCGTGCCTTCCCCGGGGCATATAAGCCGGTATTTCAGCTCTTCTTTTTCTTTGAAAAGCAGTTTATAATCTGTCTGGACAGTACCTTCCAGAACAGGAACCCGAAAAGCAGGATGCCCTCCTATAGTGAAAAACATCGTCTCCTGTCCCAGATTTTTCACTTTCCAATTTACTTCCAGCTCTCTTCCGGAAAGGCAGTAAGATATCTGAAGTTCAAAAGCAAATGGGAAATATTTTCTGGTTTCTTCCGTATCTCTCAGTAAAAATACCAGCTCCTCCCCTGCTTCTTTCACACAATCAAAATTCATATCTCTTGCAAACCCGTGCTGTTTTGTAGAAAATTTCCTTCCTTTCCAGATGTAAAAATCTCCGCTGTGTCTTCCTACATTTGGGAACAGAACAGGCGCCCGTCTTCCCCAGTATTTTTTATCTCCCTGCCAGAGAACCTCTTGTTTCATCTCTTTATCAAAAATACTCTGAAGTTCAGCTCCCAGAGAAGACACTTCTATCTTCAGATACTGATTTTCTATACTGTACATATAAATCCCTTCTTTCAATAAATTTCCTGAATAAGGCGGTTTGTAAACTCTTCCTGCAGATTCAGATCAAACAAGATCTGAAGGAGCCCGAAGCGGTCCCTCAAGTCTTTTGCATAATAAATGCCTCTGGCAAATACCTCTTTTGAGACATTGATCTGTTCCGGATAATAGGGAGCTTCCATAGATTTCAGGATCTCTATTATATCTTCCGCTTCAGGAAGCTGATCGATCACAGAAAAAATTTCTTCCTCATGGGCCTGGAAAGCCGCTCTTCTCCTAAGTACCTCTTTATCAGAATTTTTTCCCGTCTTTTTCTCCAGTTCCAGCACTCCCGGAGCTGCAGGGCCGTAAGCCTCTTTTATTTTTTCTTCCCACAGACCAGGATCAAATGAAGGAGCCTCTAAAGGGAACAGCTTCTCTCTGTTTTCTTTCAGCATCTCGTAAAGACGGATTGCCATTACTGTACCGATCCCTACCTTTGTTCCGTGAAGAGGATCTGGCTGCCCGTCCAGAAGAAACATCATCTCCCAGTAATGAGACATATGATGTTCGCTTCCGGAAGCAGGCCTGGAATTTCCTATATAGCTCATGGCGATACCGCTGAGCACCAGTCCTTCCATAATAGCGCAGATTGCTTCCTTGTCTCTATGAGCTGCTCTTCCTGCGTTCTCTGCTACTTTTTTAATAGATTTCCGGACAAGTTCCATTACTTCCGGACAGATGTATTCCCCATTCACAATATGGGACAGCTGCCAGTCTGTCAAGCAGACATATTTTCCCAGAATATCTCCTACTCCCGCCGCGATCATATGGAGAGGGGCTTTAGAAATAATATCCAGGTCTCCGATGATCACCCTGGCCGGCCTGGCCTCATATGTAATCTTCAAATGCCGGATAATAAGCGGGGACACATTAGAGGCATATCCATCCATAGAAGGCGCAGTCCCCACAATATAATAATCTATTTTCATCTTGTAGCTTACATATCGGCAGAGATCATTGATTGTTCCGCTGCCCACAGCAATAATAAGATCACAGTCATTAGGCACCTGGGTAAAAAGATAGATTAAAGCCTCCTCGTCCGGTACCAGTTCCTCATCTTGATATACTACTTTTTTAAAAGCATATCCTGCTTTTTCAAGTTCCTCATAAACGGCAAGTCCCGCTGCCTGTTCAGTATGAAGATCACAAACCACACACAGCTTTTCATATTTATGCTTTTTCAATATCTCCGGAAGGCGTTTTATGCCTCCTTCCTCAATAATAATCTCTTCAATATCACAAATATGATTTTTACCGCAGCTGCAGCGTTTTTCCTTCTGTAAATAATCTTTCCAATCCATAAATCCACCATAACCTTCCCTGCACAGACCGATTCCCCTTGTCTATCTCTGTCTACGCGATTTTTTATCTGATTCTGTTATAACTATAACATGATTTCCTTCTGTGTCAAAATGAATTTCCTAAAAATCCTTATAAATCTTACCGTTTTTCTTCTCTGAAAACGCAGATGAACTCGTAATGATCAGCACATTTTCCACAGGTTATTTCCCGTGTTTTGAATTCCATATTTTCTAAACAAATCGGTTCGCTCTATAAGAACGAACCAGAAAATTGTTTTTATTATAACACTGGATTTCTTCGATGAAAAGGACAAAAGTTCCTAAGGAAACGGAAACTTGACACAAAAAAAAGAATTCTTATAATAAAATATGGTGCCGGGAATCCCCGGTTTCCTTTATAATACTTGGAAAGAAGGTACACATCTCTATGAAAAAAGGAAAAAGAAGTGAAACTAGCTTAGTGAAACGATATATTTTTCTATGTGTCGGATTATGTATCATGGCTTTTGGGGTTGCCTTTTCTATAGAGGCAAATTTAGGAACTTCTCCTATTTCCAGTCTCCCCTATGTCAGTAGTCTCCTTACCCCTCTCTCTGTGGGAAATACCACCATTCTTATGCACTGTGTGTTTATCCTGATCCAGATTCTGATACTCCGGAAAAAATATGAACTTATTCAGCTTGTCCAGCTTCCGGTGGCGTTTCTCTTCGGCTACCTTACAGATTTTGCTGTCTGGGCTCTGGATAAAGTTACATATCATACTTACTGGCAGCAGTGGATACTGTGCATTGTGGGAATCCTGCTGGTGGCTGTAGGCGTAAGCTTTGAAGTCACTGCGAATGTAGTAACCCTGGCGGGAGAAGGAGTTGTTCTTGCTATATGCAGAGTATGTCCTGTAAAATTCGGTTATATGAAAGTAGGATTTGACGTGACTCTTGTAGTAATTTCCTGTATCCTGTCACTTGTATTTCTTGGCGGGCTGCATGGCGTCCGCGAGGGTACAATAGCCGCTGCAATTTTTGTAGGTCTGATCGCTAAAGAAATCAACCGTCCTCTGAAAAAATTTGAAGAAAAATTCTTATGCTGAATTCCGATTCAGACTATCCCCGGCTATAACCATATTAATCTTTGACATCTGCCGGAGACAGGCAAGGTTTTCCCCAATGCTATTTTATTTATATGCAGAGGAATAATAAGGAATACATAAATAAGATCCTGCGTAAATCGTGTCTCCATCCAAATGGTTGATCCGTCTCACTTCCCGAATATACGCCTCCAGACTTTCATATTCACTGGAAGCGTATTTTTCTGCAATGTCCCACAAACTGCTCCCCGGTTCTACCTGGATACTTGTATAATATTTATAACGGCTGGATTCCGCTGTTCCTGCCTCTGCCGTACTGGCCATAGAAAAACTGATTGCAATGGCAGCAATCACCGCAACACATAACAATACTGCCAATGATATTTTTCTCTGTCTTTCTCTCATATTTTACCTCCTATACAAATATATGTTCGCAAACATATGTTCTTTTTCTGATAGCCTCATCATAGTACAAGAACAAATGTTTGTCAAGGCGTTTTCGAACAAATTTTCGGAATATTTGTTTGCATTTACCAGGTGTTTATGGTATGATTGACTAAAGAAATCGGAGGTATCCTGTTATGTCATATGGAAAAATCAGTAAGAAACAATCTGAAATTTTAGAATATATAAAAAATGAAATTTTAAACCGGGGATTCCCACCATCCGTCCGTGAAATATGCGAAGCTGTAAATCTGAAATCTACTTCTTCCGTCCATTCCCATCTGGAAACCTTGGAGAAAAATGGCTACATCCGGCGGGATCCTACCAAACCAAGAGCTATAGAGATTGTAGATGATCATTTTAATCTTGTGAGACGTGAAACTGTCAATGTTCCCATTATCGGCAAAGTTGCCGCCGGCCAGCCTCTTCTGGCAGTAGAAAACGTAGAGGGCTACTTTCCCATTCCTTCTGAATATATGCCCAACAGCAGGACCTTTATGCTTGTAGTGCAAGGCGACAGCATGATTAACGCCGGCATTTTCAACGGGGATTATGTAATAGTGGAACAGCAGTCTACTGCAGAAAACGGCCAGAAAGTAGTTGCTCTGATAGATGATTCCGCCACTGTTAAAACTTTTTATAAAGAGGATGGTTTTATCCGGCTTCAGCCGGAGAATGACTCTATGGAGCCAATTATAGTCAACCCCGGCCAGTCATTCCAGATACTTGGAAGAGTCATTGGGATTTTCCGTTTTATGCATTAATAAAAAACCGGAGAAAACGCACAGGCGCAGCAAAGCTGTGAACGTTTTCTCCGGTTTTTTTATTCTTTATTAAAAGTCTCTCTGTCTACCAGAACGCCGTCTCTCCAGATACGCTCCAGATCATAGAACAGCCGGTTTTCCTCATCAAAAATATGGACAACCACATCTCTGTAATCCAGGAGAATCCAATTGGCTGTCTGATATCCTTCCATCTGTTTCGGTTCTACTCCGGCTCTGCCCAAGGTTTCGCTGACACTGTCTGCCATAGCCTGTACCTGATTTCGGTTCGTTCCGCTGGCAATGATGAAATAATCTGCCAAAGTAGAAACTTTCTCAATATCAATGATCTTAATATCCTGTGCCTTTTTATCTTCCATAGCCTCACAGGCAAGACGCACCATTTCTTTACTTTCCATATTTTTCCTTTCTCTGCTTTTTTTCCAGGTGAAGAGTTTCATAGTATTCAAAAGCCTTCTGTGTCATGGGATCCAACACTTTACTGCTATTTCCTAAATAGGAAAGACTGTCTTTCAAAATATAATACATACCTTCATCCAGATTTTCAAAAGCTACTTTCCGGATCCATGACAGCCTTGGAGCTTTATTTCTTCCCGGCTCAATATAATCGGCAATATATACAATCTTTTCCAGTTCGCTCATTGCTTCCTTTCCCGTAGTATGCCACCGGATAGCAGATAATATCTCTTCATCCTCAATCTGATATTTTTCCTTTGCGATATAGGCGCCCAGCTTTGCATGAAGAAGAAAAGGATTGTTTTTCTCTATAGATGAAATCCTTATATTTTGTTTTTTGCAGATCTTCAGCTTCTTCTTGTTTGGAATGCATTTGGCACAGTCGTGAAGCAGTCCTGCCATCTGAGCCTGCTCCATATCATAATCATGAGCCATAGCCAGAGATGCGGCAGTGTACATTACCCCGAGAGTGTGCCGGTATCTGTCTTTATCCAGATATTTTTTTAGTTTTTTCTCATATTCTGCAAAATTATACTTCATCCTCATCACAATCCTTATAAATATTATTTCTCTGTATATAATCGATTACCTGATCCGGTACATAATAAGCCAGGCTTCTCCCCTTGTCGATCCAGGAACGTATCATCTTAGAAGAAATATCGATATTTAAAGACTCTAGTTTTTCAATCTTTCCCTGATATTTTTCCTCCAGATGACGAATGACTCTATCCAGTTTCTCATCGCTGGTATGGTTTCTGGTTCCTACCAGAATCGTACAGGCTGCCAGGATTCTTCCCGGTTCTTTCCATTCATCAAAAGTATAAAGAGAATCCGCTCCAAGAATAAAATAGTATTCTGTATCGGGATTCTGTTTCTTCAAACGCTCCAGAGTCCGATAGGTATAGGTATACCCCTCCCTGTGCATCTCTTCCAAAGACAGGGTAAAATGGGGATTGGAAGCAATGGCCAGCCGGACCATATCCACCCTCTGGGAATCTGTAGCCCTGTTCTCTCTGACCTGCTTATGGGGGGGATTCCCGGCGGGCATGAATAATACGTTATCTAAATGAAACTGATGGTATGCAGTCTCCCCCAGAATCAAATGTCCGATATGAATAGGATCAAAAGTCCCCCCCATAATCCCTATCCGCTTCTTCTTTTCACTCATGGCTGCTCCTCTTTCTTTCTGCGCCCCGGCAGGCTGTCAAAAGCCTGTCTTGAAACTCCCTGAAGATCAGGGAAGAAGTATTTTCTTCTTATCTTCTTTTCCTTCTCTGTAAAGAACGATCTTTTTTCCGATGACTTGAACCACCTGAGAATGTGTTCTTTCCGCCAGCATATCCGCCAGGCCTCTGGGATCATCCATACAGTTCTGAAGCACGCTGATCTTAATCAGTTCCCTTGCAGTGAGCGCTTCTTCCACAGCTTTCGTCAGCTCCGGAGTCAGACTGGATTTCCCGATCTGAATAATGGGCTCCATTTTCATTGCAAGACTTTTTAAATAAGCTCTTTGTTTGCTTGTCATAATCTACTCCTATTTATAATAATCGAAATCGAAGCCATACATCCGTACCGTATCGCCCTCCTGGATACCGGCCTTCTCCAGATCCTCCAGAATTCCGGATTCTTTCAGGAACTTCTGGAAAAACAGAAATCCTTTTTCTGAATCCAGATTGGTATAACCCAGCATCTTCTCGATCTTTGGCCCTTCTACGATAAAGATGTGCTCATCATCCTCTGATTTCTCTACTGTATAAGGCAGGTTCTCCCGGATCATCATGTCTTCCGGGAAGAATTCCTGTTCAAAAACAACAGGTTCCTTATCTATAGAATCCAGAAGCTGCTTCACATAATAGAGCAGTTCCTTCAGGCCCTTGCCGCTTACCGCAGAAATCCCGAATACCCGGATACCCTGGGGCTCAAATTCTTTTCGAAGCCTTTCTACCGGATCCTCATCCCCGGGATAAATGGCGTCGATTTTATTCGCCGCTATGACCTGAGGCTTTTTCATCATCTCAGGGTCATAAGCCTCCAGTTCTTTGTTGATCTTGTAAATATCTTCTACCGGGTCACGGCCTTCTGTGGAAGCTGCGTCTACCAGATGAATCAACACTCTTGTCCTCTCAATGTGCCGAAGGAACTGATGACCCAGTCCTACTCCCTGGGAAGCTCCCTCAATAAGTCCTGGAATATCCGCAATAACAAATCCCTGACATCCTTCAAAATCCACCACTCCCAGATGCGGATTAATGGTGGTGAAATGATAATTGGCAATCTGAGGGCGGGCATTGCTCACTCTGGAAAGAAGTGTGGATTTTCCAACATTGGGGAATCCCAGAAGACCTACGTCCGCGATCACCTTCAGCTCTAACTGCACCTCCAGCTCCTGGGCAGCCTGTCCTGGCTGGGCATATTTAGGCGCCTGCATGGTAGCTGTGGCATAATGCTGGTTGCCGTTGCCGCCTCTTCCGCCTTTTAAGACCACCTGCCTTGTATTCTCTCCGGACATATCAGCGATGACCTTCCCGCTGGCAGCGTCCTTGATCACCGTTCCTTCAGGAACCTTCAGGATAATATCTTTCCCATCAGCTCCGTGACATCTTCTCTTGCCCCCCGGCTCTCCGTCTCCTGCGGCGTATTTTCTTTTATGACGGTAATCGCTCAGGGCGTTTAATCCTTTATCCACCTCAAAAATAACATCGCCGCCTCTTCCGCCGTCTCCGCCGTCAGGACCGCCGCTGGGAACAAACAGCTCTCTTCTGAAGCTTACATGTCCGTCGCCGCCCTTACCTGAGCGGATATAGATTTTCGCTCTGTCTGCAAACATAATATCCTCCGTCTGAATCTTTCATATGAAAAAAAGTGGCTCCAAACCAAAATGATTTGAAGCCGCCCTGTTATCGTAATTACTCTGCCGTAGTTACCGGAACTACAGAAACCTGTTTTTTGTCTCTGCCTTTTCTTTCAAAACGTACCACGCCGTCAACTAATGCAAACAAAGTGTCGTCTCCGCCTCTGCCTACATTTACGCCTGGGTGGATTTTTGTTCCACGCTGTCTGTAAAGAATGTTTCCAGCTTTTACAAACTGTCCGTCAGCTCTTTTGGCACCCAGTCTCTTGGACTCGGAATCACGGCCGTTCTTTGTAGAACCAACTCCCTTT
>DWUX01000158.1 GCA_019120545.1 Candidatus Blautia stercoripullorum
AGAGTTGAAAGATGAATACACCGAATAAACTGACAATCGCAAGGGTGATCATGATCCCCTTTTTTGTAGCTTTTTTAATGTATGATATTACAGGGGCGGCTGATAAATGGATCGCTCTGGTAATCTTTGTAGCTGCCAGTCTTACAGATACTTTAGATGGATATCTGGCCAGAAAATACAATCTGGTAACGAATTTTGGAAAATTTATGGATCCTTTGGCAGATAAACTTCTGGTATGTTCGGCTTTGATCTGTTTTACTTCTATGGGAAAATTGGCAGCATGGATCACCATCGTGATCATTGCCAGAGAGTTTATCATCAGCGGATTCCGCCTTGTAGCGGCAGATAATGGCATTGTGATCGCAGCCAGCTACTGGGGTAAATTTAAAACCGTGTCACAGATGATCCTGATCATTCTGATGATCATGGATATTCAGAATACAATTTTCCAGACTCTGATCACTGTGTTTATTGTGATCGCCGTGGCTCTGACTGTTATTTCTCTGATAGACTATATTGTAAAGAATAAAAAAGTGCTGAGCATGCAGGACTGAGAAAGAAGGAAAACAGATGACAGCAGAATTGATCTGTGTGGGAACAGAACTGCTTTTAGGAAATATTGTGAATACTAACGGCGCCTATATTGCCCAGAAATGTGCAGATCTGGGCCTGTCTATGTATTACCAAAGCGTAGTGGGAGACAATATGCGCCGGCTGTGCAAATGTTTCCGGGCAGCCATGAAACGGTCGGACGTGGTGATCCTCTGCGGCGGTCTGGGTCCCACCCAGGACGACCTTACAAAAGAGGCGGTAGCCAAAGTCCTGAAGCGGGAACTGGTAGAGGATAAAAAAAGCCGGAAGCATATTGAAAAGTTTATGAAACAGTACCTGAGGAACACCCCGGGAAAGACCATTACCCAGAATAACTGGAAACAGGCTCTGATACCTGAGGGGGCCATTGCCGTAGAAAATGATAATGGAACGGCCCCGGGTATCATTGTGGAAGAAGGAGAGAAAGTAGCGATCCTCCTTCCGGGTCCTCCGGGAGAACTGATCCCTATGTTTGAAAGTAAAATTTATCCTTATCTTCATAAAAGACAGCCGGAGATCATTTCCTCCAGAACCCTGAAAATCTGCGGCATAGGAGAGAGCCAGGCGGAAACCGATATCCGGGATCTGATCCAGAAGCAGAAAAATCCTACAGTGGCCACTTATGCAAAACCGGGGGAAGTCCATATCCGTCTTACAGCCAGAGCTGTCGATGAGGAAGAAGCACAAAAGCTGATAGAGCCTGTGGCCATTGAGCTGAGGCATCGGTTTGGAGAAGCCCTTTATACAGAAAGGGAAGAAATGACTCTGGAAGGAGCAGTAGTGGAGCTTCTGAAGGAGCGGGGCCTTACGGTGACTACAGTGGAATCCTGTACGGGAGGCGCCCTCTCCGCCAGGATCGTAGATGTGCCGGGAGCCTCAGAGGTGTTGAAACAGGGCTTTGTCACCTATTCCAATAAAGCAAAGAGAAAACTGGTCAAGGTAAAGAAGAGCACCTTAAAAGAGCAGGGGGCTGTCAGCCGGAAATGCGCAAAAGAAATGGCGGAAGGAGGAGCTGCAGCGGCAGGTGCAGACGGGGCTCTGTCTGTTACCGGATTTGCAGGTCCCCAGGGCGGAACAGACCGGTATCCGGTAGGAACGGTCTTTATCGGCTGCTGTTTTAAAGGAAAAACAAGGGTAAAAGAATGTCATTTTAACGGCGACCGAAGCAGCGTCAGAGAGCAGGCGGTAGTCAATGCCCTTGTGCTGCTCCGGCAATGTATTCTGGAGGAAAGCCCCGCCGATATCAGGAAAACATCTTCATCATCTGAATGATCTTATCCATACGGGCGGTTTCTTCCGGGGATTTTCCGGCTTTCAGGACCTGGATGATAGCGTCCATCTCTTCCCTGGAAAAGCGGGTACCCTTTGCCCGGCTCTGGGAGGCTGCTGCCATAAGAAGGGGAAGAAGTTCCTGAGGATTTTTTCCCGCGCCCTGCTGGGCAAAAGAATTTAACATAGCCAGTTTGGCCGGATCCAGTCCGGCCAGGCTGGGGTCTTTAGTCCAGGAAGTATTTTCCTGGTCTTTTTTTTGTTTACCGGATCCATTTGAACGGTTATCCATGGATATCTGCCTCCTTTTCCACCGGTTCCTGGGGGACGGGTTTCTGACTGAACTCAAACATCTGAAGCATAGTCAGAGTCTGGATCATGTTGTCAAGCTGCTCTTTGGTCCGGCCGTGGCAGACGCTGCTGCAGGCGGAGAGCATTTCCAGAGGATTATTTTTTTCTCTGGACTGGGCGCAGATCTGAGCGGAGCCGGCCGCAGGTCTGAAGAACCGGAGTGTATTTTTTAACTCCAGAAATTTTGCAAAGACAGAGATAAAAGACTGTCCCTGAGGAGGCAGGTAGGGCAGAGCCGCCTTCAGCATTTCTATAGAATCTTCACTTACCATTTCGTCAAGAAGAGATTGATTATTCATAGACTTCTCTTTTTTGCATTTTGCTCCATTATATGCGGAAAAAGAAAAGTGTATGACCCAATATCCATCAGCTATCGGGTGCTTCCCCAAAGCCACTGGATATCTGGGAACAGTAAATGTAAAATAAAGCCTAAAATAATGGCTGCTATTAAAATAAGGCCAGCATAACAAAAGATTTTTGCAATTGACCGTTTTCCCATTTGGAAATGGTTTGTCTTGAAACCTGAAGCTCCATTCCTAATTCTTCTTGGGATAATCCTCTCTTTTTTCTGATAGAAATAAGTTTTTCATTAAACTTCATTTATTAAAAATCCTCCTTATATTTGTTTGCCTTGGCAAGCAACTGTATGAAGTATATATTTTTCGGATTTTATTAGCAAGCAAGAAGTGTTGGCAATTTGTCAACCTACTATAACATCTCGAAATTTACGGGTGTTTTAGCCGTATTTTATGTCACATGACCTTTTCACTATAGAAATCATAAGATATAAGGAAAGGAGTTTTGTGTTATGAAAAGAGACAGAACAAAACTGGTGGAGGAAGGAAACACCATTTATGAGATAGATCTGGACTGTATGGAAAGAAAGGAGATGGAACGGGAGAAAGCAGGGAAAAGACAGAAGGAGAACCAGTGCAGGGACTCCCGGGGAAAACGTTAGAAGGCGCCTTTTGACAGGCTGCCTGCTGTTGTAACTATGAAAAACTCTCCGGCTTTTGGCTTTTTGGAGCCTGGCCGGGGAGTTTTTGTCTTGAAATACCAATCTGGCTGTGCTATCATAAAAAACAATGACTGCTTATGAACAGAATATCGGCAGCATCTGGGAGGGAAAAACCGTGAAGAAATACGGAGTAAATGAATTAAGAAGAATGTTTTTAGAGTTTTTTGAGAGCAAGGGACATCTGGTGATGAAAAGCTTTTCCCTGGTTCCTCACAATGATAAAAGTCTCCTTTTGATCAATTC
>DWUX01000159.1 GCA_019120545.1 Candidatus Blautia stercoripullorum
GACTTATACTCCCGTACCGGTTCGATTCCGGTCTGCGGCAGTTTACCAGAGAAAAGGAAATGATGATCTAAGATTATTATTTCCTTTTTTTGTCGTTAAAACGGCTGTAACGCACATGCTCATATATAATAGAAGCAATCACTTCAATATCTTCCTTCATATCATCTTCCAGCCAGTGCATAAAAATATTGTAAAGAGCGCCGGAATAGTAATAGAGCTGATATTTTTCCAGATTAGATTTATTCAGGGTTTCCGTTACATAAAGCATATAAAGATCCAGACCCTTCAAAAGGATTTCCGACCGGTTTGCCTTTTTCAGACACAGCACATAGTCTTTATATTTTTTGAGATATTTCAGACTGCGGAGAATATGCTCATAGGTTTGGAAATCTGACCGGAAAGAAGGTCCTTGCAGTTCGTTTGTATATTCTTTTAAAATATGGTACATGTAGTCGATAAGAATGCTGTCTTTAGAATTGTAATTGCGGTAATAGGACATTCTGGAGACCCCCGCTTTCCGGGTCAGTTCGGATATGGATATCTGCTCATAGTCTTTAGTATGCATCAGCTGAAGAAGGGCATCCATGATACAGTTTTTGGCAAATTCCTTATTGGAAGAGATTTTCTTTATAGAAGTATCCATGAACAAAATTCTCCTTTTTGTAACAGTTAAGAATCCCTGTATTGTTTTACAGGATATAAAGTGTTACAATTGTAACATTTACTATAGATAATAGCAGAAATGAAAAAGAAAGACAAGGACGGATGAAAAATGAAATTTGGGATTGTCAGTGACAGTTCCTGTGATTTATCTCTTCAGTATGCCCAGCAGGAACAGGTCACTATTGTATCATTTTATGTATCTTTTGACGGAGAAAGGTATATGAAGGAAGGAAAGGAAATTGCAGTCACAGACTTTTATCAGAAAATGGCAGATAATCCGGGCTGCTATCCTAAGACATCCATGCCCTCTGTACAGGATTACATAGAGGCTTTTCTGCCCTTTGTAAAGGAGCGGATGCCGGTACTCTGTATCTGCCTGACAAAGAAATTCAGCGGATCTATGCAGGCGGCGATAAATGCAAGAGAAGCGCTGACGGAAACCTATCCAGAAGCTAAGATACAGGTGATGGATTCTCAGCTGGTGACTGCTGTACAGGCTCTTTTTGTACAGGAGGCTGTAAGGCTGCGGAACAGCGGTCTGGAACTGGAAGAAGCGGTAAAGGCTCTGGAGAAAATAAGGAGCAGCGGACATATCTTTTTCACTACAAAGGATCTGAAATATCTGGAGCATGGAGGCAGGATCGGAAAGGCAGCTTCTCTTGCGGGAAGCATGCTGAATATCAAGCCTCTGCTGCAGTACTTTGACGGGGAACTGGGGCCTACAGAGCTGTGCAGGGGGAGAAAAAAATCCCTTTGCAAGGTAGCAGAGATGTTTGTGGATTATCTGGAAAAGAAAAAAATCAACCTTGAAGAATATCTTCTGGTTACAGGAGAGGGGCTGCATGTGCCGGAATACAAAACTTTTAAAGATGATCTGAGAGATAAGATGGGAAAAAAAGGCTATCCGGTAAAAGACTGGCCTCAGGTTCAGATTGGAGCGACCATCGGCGTTCATACTGGCCCCTATCCCATTGGCGTTGGAATCCTGAAAAAAGCAGAGATTTAGCAGAATTTGATAGGGATTATAAAACCCGCCTGCATCCTGGAAGGTATATGAGGATGCAGACGGGTTTTTGATAAATAGAGTCTTTCAGAATTTCAGAAGTGGAAAGTTATCTTCTATAGCGGTTAAAACAGGAATAGATTTCCTGGCGCCTGGGCATAGCCAGGCCGCAGGGAGTATAGGAGGAAGAACAGATACCTGCCAGTCCTTCTTTCTCCAGCTTTTCTTCCAAAAGAGCAATGACCTGAGAGAGGCTTTTCTTATTATCAATGAGATGCTCCCGGGCATATTTCAGCATCTGTCCAAGGGCGGCAGTCTGTTCTGGATCCACCAGCTGTTCTATATATCTCAGATCAATGGATTCTTTTCCCAGAGAAAAAGAATCCCGGCCGTAAATTTTCAGCTTCAGTTCTTTATGACTGTCTCCTTTTAAGGCAGGTACAGTCATTACTCTGGAATATGCAGGCATAGTGAAGGCGGGAACCGGGGAATGGGACAGGGGATATTTCTGACACAGAGTTTTAACCTTTTGGGTAATGTCCAGAACTTTATAGCTGTCCATCTGGATCACAGTATCTGCAATGTGGAAAAAGGCTCCGGAACTGCCGGCCACAAGAATGGTGGAAATTCCAGCTTTTTCATAAAGGTCTCTGGCTCTTTCCAGGAAAGGAGTGATAGGCTCTTTTTCCCTGCTGATCACTTCCTGCATAAAAGGATCCCGGACCATAAAGTTTGTGGCAGAAGTGTCTTCATCCAGAAGGAGCAGTTTTGTACCTGCCTCCATGCCTTCTACAATGCCGGCGGCCTGAGAGGTACTTCCGCTGGCATCCTGTGTGGAAAAGCAGTGGGTATTTTTTTTATTCGGCAGATCGTTGATAAACAGAGAAATATCTACATCTTTAATAAAACGTCCGTCTTCTGAGCGGAGTTTTAATCCGGTGGAATCTGTGATCACATATTCTCTTCCGTCTTTAGAAATATGATTGTAGACACCTCTTTCCAAAGCATTTAGCAAAGTAGATTTTCCATGATATCCGCCTCCTGCGATCAGAGTAATGCCTTTGGGAATCCCCATGCCCTGGATCCGGCCTTTGTGGGGAAGATCCAGTTCGACCCGGAGAGAGGAGGGAGAAATAAAAGGAACACTTCCTTTCATCGGTTTCTGGGACACGCCGCTCTGCCTGGGAAGGATAGAATGATCGGCAACAAAGGCAACCAGGTTTCTTTTGGGAAGTTCCCGACGGATATATTCCTGGTCTTCTGCCAAAAAAATGGTTTCTTCCACAGCTTTGGAAGAAAGATTTTTGTAATACAGACTTTTCTGTACACAAAGAGGAAGAAATTCAAAAAGAATTTTTTCCAGCTCCGGAGAGTTGATGGTTCTTCCGTTGGCAGGAAATCCTACAGTAAACCGCAGAATGATATCTTCCTCTGTGATCTGGCAGGCTGTCCGCTCCAGAATTTCCTGTCCGCAGCGGGTGATGGAAAGCAGACCGCTTTTTCCGGAGCCTTTCGCCCGAAAACTATATGCAGATATCTGTTCCTCAAATCTTCGGGTAAGAAAATCCTGAAGGGCAATCCGGGTTATAGAGGAGGAAAGGCAGAAGGTAGGAAAGGCCGCTTTTTTTCGGGATACATAAACACTGACATGGGAGGGGGAGGCAAAAGGATCTCCCTGTACATGATCCACGGATAAAAGATAGTCCGGAAAACGGTATACTCCTTTCAGACTCTTATAAGCAGGGTAGCTTTTTCTGTTTATGGAAGCCAGCTGCTGCCTCAATTGAGTGGATGTAAACATAATGATCTCCTTTCGTGGATGTTTTTATAAAACAAAAACCCTTATGTCCTGAGACATAAGGGTTAATACCGTGCGTTAGAGGATTCGAACCCCCGGCCTTTTGATCCGTAGTCAAACGCTCTATCCAGCTGAGCTAAACGCACATATCATATTTTTGCTGTCCTTAACAACAGATGTTATTATAAGCCATGGGACGTGAAATGTCAATAAGAAATTAAAAAAAAGATAAAAAATATTTGAACGAGATTGAAAGAGGATTCCGGCTCAGAAAGAAGATGTAACAAAAATTTCACTTTAATACAGAAAGAATACATGTTAGAATAAAACCGTGGTTAACAGTTTCAGAAAAGAGGGGAGGTTCTCTATGGATTGGGACAGAGTATGGCTGAAAGAAGCGGGGAAAGACAGATTCCGGGAAAACTATGGGAGTTGTGTGCTGGTCAGCCTGATCATGATATTGCTCACGGGAAACGGTGTGCCCGCTGCTATTGAGAGACGGATAGAAGACATAACCTTCGCAGTGTGGTTTATCGTTCCGGGACTGGTGTTTATTGCAGTAAAAGTTTTTGCTTTTTCGGTCCTGGAAGCAGGGGCATCCAGATTTTATGTGGAAAACAGAGATTACCCGGCGAGAGTGTCTAAGCTCCTTTTTGGCTTTCAATGCGGCCACTACGGGAATGTAGTTCTTATTATGTTCCTGAGAGATCTGTTCCTGTTTTTATGGACGCTGCTTCTTATTGTTCCCGGGATCGTAAAGAGTTATGAATACAGAATGGTTCCTTACATTCTGGCAGAACAGCCGGATATCAGCAGTTCTGATGCTTTTGCGATCAGTAAAGAGATGATGCAGGGGCAAAAATTTGAAGCTTTTATCCTGGATCTGTCCTTCATAGGATGGTGGCTGGGTTCAGCTATTACCTGCGGCCTTCTGGGAATTTTCTGGACGGCGCCGTATCAGGCGGCAACCAACGCAGAACTTTATGGAAACTTAAGAGACGACTGGATGAGAAAACATTCCGGTGCAGGCAGCTGGCAGTGACAAAAAGAAAGGGGATAATAAATAATGGGTGATGAGTTAGAATTCAGAACTGCCGTAGGTGGATACAGAAAAGACGATGTTTTGGAATATGTGGAAAGTATGAATGACAAACTGTTCCAGATGACCCGGGATCATGAAAATGACACTAAGGAATACCAGGACCGGATCAGTGAGTTAGAAGATCAGCTCAGACAGGCGGAGGAAAAACAGACTGCTCTTGGGGAGGAGAACCATCGTCTGCAGGAAGCTTTAGCCCATGCGGAGGAAATGGAGAAAATTGCGCAGCAGGACTATCAGAATGCAGAAGAATATAAGAACATGCTGAAGGAAAAACTTGCCAGGGAGATCCTTCGTCTCAGAGAAAACAATAAGGTCCTTCAGGAAAAACTGGAGGAAGCGGAGAAAAAATTAGAGGAGAGGATAGATTATAAGGGAGTAGCCGGAGCAGTGTCAGAGGTTCAGTACAAGATCACAGAGTATGTTAATATCCTGAATAAAACACAGCAGCAGCTGGAAACTGCTTATCAGGATATGAACACTTTGAAAGAACAGATCGGCCAGAAAATAGAAGAAGAAAAAGAGAAAGAAGAGAACTAAAAAACAGCCGTTCAGCAGAATCTGGATATAAAAAGATCCTGCAGGGCGGCTGTTTCAGCTCTGCATATTCCGGACAGAAAATGAAATTATTCCTGATTTTGGGAATCTTCAGCATTTTTAAATTTTTCTTTCATCAGGCGGGTATGTTTTTTGATTGCGTCAAAGCTTTCGGAGCTTATGACATGTTCCATCCGACAGGCATCTTCTGCCGCGATCTTAGGATCAACTCCCAATTCTTCCAGCCATTTGCTCAGAAGCTGATGACGTTCATAAATTTTATCGGCAATGGCTTTACCTGAAGGGGTAAGGGTGATGAATCCGTCGTGATCCATTTGAATATAACCGTTCAGGCGGAGGTTTTTCATAGCGACACTTACGCTGGGTTTGGAAAAATCCAGTTCGTTTGCAATATCGATAGAGCGTACCTGAGGCTTGCGGTTTCCAATGATCAGAATGGTCTCTAAATAATTTTCTGCCGATTCCTGTATTTTCATGACAACGGCTCCTTCCATCAAAGATATTTCTATTAGAATAGCATATTTTCCGGGGAAGTTCAAATATAAGAGAAACTTTATATTTACATCCATACTTTTTTGTACTAAAATAAAAAACAAGATTTGACTGCTGTATAGCAGTAAAGCGATAGGAAAATCTGCTGTATAAAGCGGTACCGGTTACAGGAGGAAAGAGTATGAGCAAGGTTATAATACCGGAGAATTACCATTCATGTTTATCCAGCTATGAGACCCAGGAGGCCATAGGTGTGATCAAGCATCTGATGGAGAAAAAGTTATGTATGGCGCTGAAATTAAAGAGGGTAACAGCTCCTTTATTTGTTGATCCGGCTTCCGGACTGAATGACGATTTGAACGGTGTGGAAAGACCGGTTACTTTCGATATTCCGGATGCAGGAACCAACGCCCAGGTAGTTCATTCTCTGGCAAAGTGGAAACGTATGGCATTATACCGTTATGACTTTCATGTTGGCAAAGGTCTTCTCACAGATATGAATGCTATACGGAGAGACGAAGAATTGGACAATCTTCATTCTGTATATGTGGATCAGTGGGACTGGGAAAAGATCATTACAAGAGAAGACAGAACTATAGAGTATCTGAAGAGTACTGTAAACCGTATTGCAGGGGCTATCTGCAATGCATTGGACGAGGTAAAGTATCAGTATGAAAATCTGGATACAGAGCTTTGCCGGGAAGTTTCTTTTATTACTTCTCAGGAATTGGAGGATATGTATCCTTCACTGACTCCGAAGGAGCGTGAGAATGCTTATGTAAAAGAACATAAAACGGCATTTATCATGCAGATCGGGGACCTTCTGGCCTCAGGAGAAAAACATGACGGAAGAGCTCCGGACTATGACGATTGGAAACTGAACGGAGATCTGCTTTTCTGGCATGAACCTCTCCAGTGTGCGTTGGAGATTTCTTCTATGGGAATACGTGTGGATGAAAAATCACTGGATGAGCAGCTGACCAAAGCAGGCTGCGATGAGAGAAGAAAACTGCCTTTCCATAAAATGCTTTTGGAAGGAAAGCTCCCTCTTACTATCGGAGGAGGCATCGGACAGTCCAGGATCTGTATGCTGCTGCTGAAAAAAGCTCATATCGGTGAGGTACAGGCATCTATTTGGGATGAGGATACTGTGCAGACATGTGAGAAGGCAGGCATTGAACTCCTCTGAGTCTGTTAAGGAGAGAAGGAGAAAAAATTGAAATTAAAAGAAGTGAAAAAAGTATTGGCATTTTCTCTGGCAGTCGCTTTGGCTGTTCCGGGAAATGTCTGGGCGGCAGAGCCGGCAGCGGAGGAAGCTTCTGTGAATCCGGAAGCGCAGGCGCCGGGAGAGGTTCCTGGAGATTATGAGGCCAGAACCGGATATGTGCTGCCAGAGGGGTATCATTATTTATTAGATGAGAGTGGCTGTGTGACTTTTCTGGAGGATGGAAGTCCTGCTATAGAAGCAGACCAGTCGGGAGCGCCGGAGGAAGAGACACCGGAAGAGCCTGTGCCGGAAGAACCTGCGGAGGAAGCGCCGGAGATACCAGAAGAGGAAATTCCAGAAGAACCTGAGGAAGAAATTCCGGAGACACCGGAAGAGGAAATATCGGAAGAACCTGAGGAAGAAACTCCGGAGACACCAGGAGAGGAAACATCGGAAGAACCTGAGGAAGAAACTCCGGAGACACCGGGAGAGGAAATACCGGAAGAACCTGCGGCGGAGAGCCCTGAAGATTACGAGGCCAGAACCGGGTATGTACTGCCGGAAGGTTACCATTATGTTCTGGATGGAGAAGGATTTGTCATTCTTTTAGAAGACGGTTCTCCTCAGATTGAGGCAGACAGTCCTGATGCACCTTCCAGTAATGAAGACTTGATTTCAGATCAGCAGATTATAGAGATGCCGGAAATTGAGAAAGATTTTCGGTTTTGGACAGTTGCAAGAAAATATGCCTTTGCAGTGAAAAAGATGGAAATAAAAGAAGAGATGGATGAGGAGTCCAGAAGTATCGGAAGTCTGAGAAAAGGCGGCTTATGCTATATTCTGAAAGAAGAGGAGGACGGCTGGCTTTATGTGGAATCCGGAAGGGTAAGAGGCTTTGTTCAGACAAGCCAGGTAGAGACCGGGGAGGATGCTCAGAAAACCTTAAAGAAATATCAGAAGCGGGCAAAAAGGAAAGCAGCGTCTAAGGATCAGAAGTATACAGGAATTGAAGGGACTGCCCCTATGGCGAAAGAATTGGTGCCATGGGAGGAAAATGAAGCTTTTCTGTATCTCCGGGCAACAGTAAATCAAACTGTGGTGGAAAAAGATTACGCAGTTACAACAGCGAGTATTCTCAATATCAGAGAAGAGAAGGATAAAGACTCCCGGATCGTGGGAACCTTGGAAGAAGGAAGTCTCTGCTATATACTGGCTGATAAGGATAAAAGCTGGGTTTATATAGAATCCGGGGATGTAAGAGGCTTTGTCAGTAAAAAATATATTAAATATGATAAAAAAGTGCAGCAGGAAGTAGAAGAAAAGGGAGAAGAAAATTACGGTACTGCTGAAGAACTTATAGAACCGGAAGAAAATCAGGCCTGTTATTATACTCTGACTTCTGTAAAATCAGGAGTGCCGGGAGACCAGCAGAGAAAAGCCGTGGTGGAGTTTGCTTCCCAGTTTATCGGAAATCCTTATGTATGGGGCGGGACAAGCCTGACAGAAGGAGCGGACTGCTCCGGTTTTGTACAGAGCGTTTTCCGGGAGTATGGTTATGAACTTCCAAGAGTTGCCGAGGATCAGGCTCAGTATGGAACAAAAATTCCTGTGGAGGATGCTCAGCCAGGAGATCTGGTTTTTTATGCAAGAAACGGATATATTTATCATGTGGTGCTTTACGCAGGAGATGGAAAAACCATTGAGGCCAAGGGCACAAAATATGGAATCGTTCAGGGAAATCTGAACACAGACAATGCGGTCTGGGCTGTCCGGGTATTGGAAGATGCAGGCTGTCCCTACGAAGGGGGAGATCTGACAGAAGTCAATGCCACAGAGGATATGTATGGAGAATGTCTGGGAAATTATAAGCTGACCTACTATTGTTCCTGTGAATTGTGCTGCGACAAGGAGACTGGAATCACAGCTACGGGTACGCCGGTGATCGAAGGTCAGACTATAGCGGTAGATACCAGTGTGATCCCTTATGGAACTAAGGTGATCATTAATGGACATGTGTTTACAGCAGAAGACTGCGGAGGCGCGATCAAAGGTAACAGAATCGACATTTATGTGAATGATCATAACAGAGCCCTGGAATTAGGGGTTGATCATGCGGATGTATATCTGGTGAAATAAGTACATAAAAGGCAGGACTGCCATAGGAGATTTCCAAAGGAAAGAGAATGGAATCTTAATGGCAGTTCTGCCCTTTTGACGGATCAGAAAACTCAGGCTATTCCGGCATACGCTGTTTCAGATGTCTGTTAAATATCAGCAGGAATGCGGTCAAAGACATGACTGCTCCGATCCCGTCTGCTAATGGCTGGGCATAGAAGGCACTTCTGGCTCCGAAAAAAACAGGAAGGATCATGGTAAACAGAATATAGTCTCCTTTTCGGAACATAGAGAGAAAAAGAGCAGTCCGGCTTCTGCCTAGAGCAGTAAAACCGTCTACGAATACATATTGGAAACTGAGGGGAATGATCATTAAAGTAAATACCTGGATTCCCCATATGCAGAGATCCATCTGGTTCAGATCTCTGGTAAATATACGGATAAAATACTCCGGAACTGTCCTGGATACCAGGAACATAACTGTTGTAAACAACAGGCAGAGAAGAAGGATATATTTTTCGGCGTTCTTTACACGGCTGATCTTTTTTGCGCCATAGTTATAGCTGAGGATTGCCTGGGTTCCGCTGGAAATGCCCAGCATGGGACCTGTGATCAGCATCATATAGCTTTGAACAATGGTAGCGCAGGTGATCAGAGCATCCCCTTCGCCAGGTCCTCCATACATCTGCAGTACAGTGTTAAGGACAATGATGACTACGCTGTCTGTTGCCAGGATCAGAAAGGGAGAGATACCCAAGGTCAGGATGCTCCTGATTATCATTGGAGAGATATTTTTCCTCTTGATAAAAGTGATTTTTATGGGCACTCTTTTTCCTCTGAGAAAACAGAATGCAAAGGCACAGGAAGCAAATTGGGCGATCACGGTTGCAGCGGCGGCTCCGGCTGCATTCATATGAAGTCCAAAGATAAAAACTGGATCCAGGATAATATTTGTCACCGCACCTATGATCACAGTCAGCATTCCTATACCGGGGAAGCCCTGGCAGGTAATGAAGTAGTTCAGCCCGACAGCCATCAGGGCAAAAAAAGTACCTGCCGTATAGATGGTCAGGTAAGAATCTGCATATGGAAAGGTGGCGGAGCTGGCGCCGAACCAGTTTAGCAGATATCTCTTAACAAACAAAAACAAGAGGGTAAGGAAAGCTGAAAAGACTACCAGCATGGCAAAACTGTGAGCCAGTATATTTTCCGCTTGTTTTTTTCTGCCTGCTCCCATTCGCATAGCCATTAAAATTGAACCGCCAAGACCGATTAAAGTTCCAAAAGAAGTGAGCAAGGTAACGATAGGGCCGCATACCCCCACTCCTGCAAGGGCCGCATCTCCGATCTCTCTGATATTTCCGATAAACATACGGTCTACGGTACTGTAAAGAACATTTACAAATTGGGCGATCATAGAAGGAACCGCCAGTTTCAGGACAAGTATGGGAATCTTGTCCTTTCCCAAATCTGTTGACTTTTTCATTTTTCTGATTCTCCTTTTCTCATAGATTTTAATACGGACAGAAGGAAAAGAAAAGAGAAAATACTTGCTTATACTAAATTGACTATGCTATACTGATGCCATAGAGAACGAAGAAACAGGAGGGCTGTTGTATAAAACCGGGAGTTTTATGCGGCAGTCCCTTTTCGGGTAACAGGAGAAGGAAATGATCAAGATAAGAGAATATGTTAAGGTTAAAAATCTGGAAGAGGCATATCAGCTGAATCAAAAAAAGTCATCCTGTGTTTTGGGCGGAATGGTATGGCTGAAAATGGGATCCCGGAATGTGGGGACGGCGATAGATCTGTCCGGACTGGGACTGGATTCTATTGAAGAGGATCAGAATGAATTCCGGATTGGAGCAATGGTCAGTCTGAGAGATCTGGAAACGGATAAAGGACTGGAACAGTATACTCATGGAGCAATGAAGGAAAGTCTGAGACATATTGTGGGAGTACAGTTCAGAAACTGTGCTACAGTAGGAGGCAGCATTTTTGGCAGGTTTGGATTTTCTGATGTCCTTACTATGTTTTTGGCAATGGACTCTTATGTAGAATTATATAAGGGAGGGATCATTCCTTTGGAAGAATTTGTCGGGATGAAGAGAGACCGAGATATTCTGGTAAGGGTGATCGTAAAGAAAAGACCGGCCTCCATGGCTTATATCAGCCAGAGAAACAGCAGCACGGACTTCCCTGTGCTGGCCTGTGCAGTCTCTCTGTTTCATGACGGAGAAGCAAGAGTGACGGCAGGCGCCTGTCCTTATAAGGCAGTCCGGGTGAAAGATGAAAAAGGATATTTAAAAGATTTTTTGAAAAAGAGCCGGGAAGAAAGAGAAAAGGCTGCGGCTGATTTCGGAAAATATGCAAAGGAGCATGTACGTACAGGAAGCAATATGAGAGCTTCTGCTGAATACAGGAGCCATCTTATAATGGTACTTGTAAAGAGAGCTTTGCTTCAGGCTGGAGGTGGAGAGAATGGAAATTAAATTTTGGCTGAACGGAAGAAAAATCCAGACAGAGATCAAAGCAGATACCCTCCTTCTGGATCTTCTACGTGAAAAAGAATGTTATAGTGTAAAAAGAGGCTGTGAAACAGCAAACTGCGGTCTGTGTACAGTTCTCGTAGAAGAAAAGCCGGTTTTATCCTGCAGTACTCTGGCTGCAAGAGTTCAGGAAAAACATGTAGTCACTCTGGAAGGGCTTCAGGATAAAGCAGAAGAATTCGGAAGATTTCTGGCCGGAGAAGGAGCTGAGCAGTGCGGCTTTTGTAATCCGGGATTTATCATGAATATTTTTGCTATGGAGAAGGAACTCTCCGATCCTACAGAAGAGGAGATCAATGAATATCTGGCGGGAAATCTTTGCCGCTGTTCCGGATTTATGGGACAGACCAGGAGTATCTTAAAATATCTGGAATATAAAAAATCGCAAAAGGAAAAGGGGGAAGGAGAATGAAGTATGTAAACAAGGCTGTGCCGAAAAAGGATGCTATGGCTCTGGTGACAGGCAAGCCGGTATACACAGATGATATTGCCCCCAAGGACTGTTTGATCGTAAAAGTATTAAGAAGTCCCCATGCCCATGCGCTGATCGAAGAGATCCAGACGGAAGCGGCTATGAGAGTTCCGGGGATTGCCTGTATCCTTACCTATAAAGATGTTCCCCAGCAGCGCTTTACTCTGGCAGGGCAGACTTATCCGGAATTCAGTCCCTACGACAGACTGATCCTGGACCAGAGAGTGAGGTTTGTGGGAGACGGAGCGGCGATCGTGGCAGGCGAAACAGAGGAAGCGGTAGACAAAGCTTTAAAGCTGATCAAAGTAAAATATAAAGTCCTTCCGGCCATCCTGGATTTTCATGAGGCTAAGGATAATGCAATACTGATCCATCCGGAAGAAAACTGGGAAGCCAGGATGCCTGTGGGAGCTGACAATAAGAGAAATTTGTGCGCTCAGAAGGAAGAAAGTCTGGGAGATGTAGATGCGGTGCTGGAAAGCTGTAAATATGTGGTGGATGAGACATATCATACAAAGGCCAATCAGCAGGCTATGATGGAGACCTTCCGGGCTTATACATATCTGGATTATTTCGGGAGACTGAATGTGGTGGCGTCCACTCAGGTGCCTTTTCATGTAAGAAGGATTCTGGGCAGAGCTCTGGGGATCGGAGCTTCCAATGTCCGGGTGATCAAACCCAGGATCGGAGGCGGGTTTGGAGCAAAGCAGACAGCTGTTGTGGAAATGTATCCTGCCATTGTGACTATGAAAACGGGAAAACCTGCAAAAATTGTTTATTCCCGGTATGAATCCCAGATCTGCTCCTCACCGCGGCATGAAATGGAAGTACGGGTGCGTCTGGGGGCAGATGAAAACGGCGTTCTGAAAGCTATTGATATCCACACATTATCCAATACAGGGGCATATGGAGAACATGGTCCTACTACAGTAGGACTTTCCGGCCATAAACCTCTGGGGCTGTACCGTAACACAGAAGCCTATCGTTTTACTTATGAGGTGGTGTATACAAATCGGATGTCCGCAGGGGCATATAGAGGCTATGGAGCTACCCAGGGAATCTTTGCTCTGGAGTCTGCAGTGGATGAACTGGCCCATAAAATGGGAATGGATCCAGTAACTTTCCGGGAGAAAAATCTCACCAGAGAAGGTGATAAGTTTATAGGATATGATGGAAGTCCTGTGGTGACCAGCAGTACTCTGGACAAGTGTCTGGCAAGGGCTAAAGAGATGATCGGCTGGGATGAAAAATATCCCTGCCGGGATATGGGAAATGGAAAAGTACGGGCGGTAGGAGCGGCTATTGCCATGCAGGGCTCATCTATCGCAAAAGTAGATGTAGGAGGAGCTTCTATTAAATTAGGAGAAGACGGTTCCTATACTTTAGGTCTGGGAGCCACAGATATGGGAACCGGCTGTGATACGATCCTGTCCCAGATGGCGGCAGACGTACTGGAGACAGATTTTGACAATATTGTGGTCTTTGGTGTGGATACAGATATTTCTCCTTATGATTCCGGCTCTTATGCTTCCGCTACCACCTATATCACAGGAATTGCTGTGGCTGACGCCTGTGAACAGCTGAGAGAAAAGATCAAGAAGCTGGGCGCAGAAATGCTGGGCGCAGATATTGAGAAAGTAGAATTTGACGGAAAGCGGGTCTATATGCTGGAAGGGGAAGGAGAGGTGTCTCTGGAAGCTATCGCAGCAAAGGGAACCAGCGGGAACAATACCAGCCTTCAGGCTTCGGCCACCCGTTCCTCACAGATTTCTCCTCCGCCCTTTATGGCCGGAGCTGTGGAGATTGAAATTGACAAAGAGACAGGCGGTCTGGAAATCCTGGATTATGCGGCGGTGGTCGACTGCGGAACTCCCATTAATCCGAATCTGGCAAGAGTTCAGACAGAAGGCGGTCTGGTCCAGGGAATCGGAATGGCTCTGTATGAGGACGTCCAGTATAATGAGAAGGGGCAGATGAGAAATAATTCCTTTATGCAGTATAAGATTCCTACCAGGATGGATGTGAAGAATATACGGGTGGAATTTATCCCCAGTTACGAAAAGAGTCATCCTTTCGGAGCAAAATCAATCGGCGAAATGGTGATCAACACTCCATGTGTGACTATTGCGAATGCCGTTTATAATGGGATCGGCGTCCGTATCCGGGAAATGCCTATTACGCCGGAAAAAATAGCCATGGCATTGGCAGAGAGGTCTGAAGAAAATGAGTAAAGAGACAGCAAGAGAATTGATCGAGTTTATAGAAAAGAGTCCTACCAGCTTCCACGCAGCAGCCGTTATGGGAGAAATGCTGGAAGACGCAGGATTTGTAAAGCTGGAAGAAAGGGACAGGTGGGAGCTGAAAAGGGGAGGACAGTATTATACCGTAAGAAACGGATCTGCCCTGATTGCTTTTACTGTTCCAAAAGAAGAGCTGGCAGGATTCCGGATCATAGCCAGTCACAGTGATTCTCCCAGTTTTAAGATCAAAGAAAATCCGGAAATACTGGCAGACGGCCAGTATGTAAAACTGAATACAGAAGGCTATGGAGGGATGCTGTGCGCTCCCTGGTTTGACCGCCCTCTTTCCGTGGCCGGAAGAATCGCGGTAAAGGAGAATGGACGGGTTATTACCAAGCTGGTAAATGTGGACAGGGATCTTTTGATGATCCCCAACCTGGCGGTGCATATGAACCGGGAAGCAAACAATGGTTATAAGTATAACCTTCAGAAAGATATGCTGCCTCTATTGGGAGAAGCTTCTGGAAAAGGAAAATTTCTGAAAATCATCGCCGAAGCCGGAGGAGTAGAAGAAGGAGATATTCTGGGACATGATCTTTTTCTTTACAATCGTCAGCCCGGAACTATATGGGGAGCGGATGAGGAGTTCCTTTCCATTGGAAGACTGGATGATCTGCAGTGTGCTTTTGCTTCTCTGAAGGGATTTTTGGCAGGAGCTAAGGAAAAATATGGTGCGGTCCATTGTGTGATGGATAATGAAGAGGTAGGAAGTGAAACAAAACAGGGAGCCGCTTCGACTTTCCTTTTTGATGTATTGTTCCGGATACATAAAGCATTGGGAGGAGATTATGAAGATTATCTCAGATGCGTGGCGGACAGCTTTATGATTTCTGCGGATAATGCTCACGCAGTCCATCCGAATTACGAGGATAAGGCAGATCCGGTGAATCGGCCTTATCTGAACAAGGGAATCGTAATTAAATACAGCGCCAATCAAAAATACTGTACAGACGGATTTTCGGCAGCAGTATTTAAAGAAATCTGCCGCAGGGCGGAAGTACCATATCAGACCTTTACAAACCGTTCCGATATGCCGGGAGGATCTACCCTGGGCAATATTTCTATGGCCCAGGTTTCCGTGAATGCAGTGGATATCGGCCTTCCCCAGCTGGCTATGCATTCTCCCTATGAGACGGCGGGAGTGGAGGATACGGATTACTTTATCAAAGCGGCCAGAGTATTTTTTGAATAGAAAATTTATGTGCACTTTCTTCCGTGATAGGGAAGAAGGTGCATTTTTTCGCCTTTTACATGGAAGCCGAAACCCAGATTGGCGCCGGAGTCTGTGGTGCATCCGCAGTCTTCTTCCTGGATCAGCTCATATCCTCCGTTTTTCAGGGAACTCCGGAAATAGTCCAGATCAAAATTTCTGGAATAGGCTTCCGGATACTGGCTGAGAAGCAGCTTCATGGATTTGGGAGCATGCTGAAAATAAAAGTAGGTGCCGATCAGGTCTGCATGAGGCGCCAGATAGGGATAAAGTTTATCATAGAGAAAGGTATGATGATAAAAGTTATGCTCATTTACGGCAAAGAAATCCAGATGTATATCGATACATCCCGGTTTCAGAGGAAAGTCTGTGCTGCTGTCTGCCAGATAAAGGATTTCCAGACCTGGATTCTGCTTTTCAATAAGGCCTTTATACATAAGGAGGGTTTCCGGATATTTGTCGATGATGATATATTTGCTGTCCTGGGGGAGATATTCCAGATGATTGTGGATAAAAAACCAGGCATTTATATAGGTTTCGCAGATTACTTTTTTGTGAAGGCCTGTTTCTTCCATAGATTCCAGCATGTGATTATAGGAACGCTGAAAAAGGCTGATGAGATCCGGGGGCAGATCTTTGTAAAGTTCCCGGGTAAGATCCGGGGCATCCTGAAGATTCTGATTCTTATTGGGAGTCATCAGGATCCCATGCCGGATCCTGGCATGATAGCCGCAGCTGCAGGTTAAAGTCCCTTTAGAGAGATACCGCTGATTCATTTCTACATCTGTCATAGACAACTCCTTTTTGCAGCAGGGGCAGCAGAGGAGGGATAGCATGGAAATAGGAACTCCGGTCTTAACTGCCGGTGAAGAGGCAAGGGTATCCAGTTCCTGTATTTTATTATCCAGTTTCTGAATGATCTCTTTTTTTCTTTCCAGTTCTTTTAGACAGAGATCCCGTTTGCTGCTGTAAATCTCTTTTAATTCCGTAAGATCCTGGGGATCAGCAAAACCAGAAACCCTTTTCAGAGACAGGATGATATGGATCTCTCTTAAAGAAAAATCCAGTTCTTTCAGTTCCAGGATCCATTCCAGATCTTTTAGGGTCGCCTGGTCAAAGACATATTGGCCTTTGGGACGGGGAGGGACCAGCAGCCCGTAGTTAATATAATAATAAAGATTATCTGCAGAAATGTGATAGATTTCAGATACCTTTCCGATACGCATAGGTGAATTCTCCTTTTCGTCTGAAGCCAAGTCTGTTATCAGGATTATCCTAACACAAATCTGGAGTATACTCAAGGTTTGACAGTAAAACAGAAAAATTGAACATTGACATCAAGCAGGCTTTATATTTTATAATAGAAAAAAATATACAGGAGGCAGAGTTTTATGAAAATAATGAAAGAAGCCAGAGTGCGGACAGAAGAAGATAAAAAGAAACTGATCCAGATCGTAGGGGATATGATCGATGATGTGAAAAACAGAAAAGATGAAGCTTTGAGAGAGTACAGCCAGAGATTTGACGGAAGCAAGAGAGAATCTTTCCTGGTGAGTAAGGAAGAGATCCAGGAGGCTTACGCACAGCTTTCTCCTCAGGAAATAGAAGATTTAAAAAAGGCCGCCAGCCATATCCGGGCCTTTGCAAAAGCCCAGAGAGAAACCATAAAGCCTCTGGAAAATTTCAGTCCGGCTCCGGGGATCTTTTTGGGACACAGGATCATTCCTGTAAAATCCTGCTGCTGCTATGTGCCCGGGGGAAATTATCCTCTTTATTCTACCGCCCTTATGCTGATCATTCCAGCTAAAGCGGCAGGAGTAGCCCGTGTGGCCGCCTGCTCTCCGGTGATGAAGGGGACCGACAGGATCAATCCTAAGACCCTGGTGGCTATGGACATTGCCGGTGCAGATGAAATTTACGGAGTAGGGGGAGCTCAGGCTATTGCTGCTTTTTCCTATGGAACCCAGGAAATCCAGCCGGTAGATATGATCGTAGGTCCAGGCAACCAGTATGTCACAGAGGCTAAAAGACAATGCTATGGGCAGGTTGGCATTGATTTTGTGGCAGGTCCCAGCGAGGTGCTGGTGATCGCCGACGGAAGCGGTACTCCGGAAATCGTGGCTGCTGATCTTCTGGCTCAGTCAGAACATGATCCTAATGCTAAAGGAATGCTGATCACTACTGATGAAAAATTCGGACAGGCGGTTATAGAGGCAGTAGAAAAGGAACTGTCCTGGCTTTCCACCGCAGCGATTGCAGAGCAGTCCTGGCAGACATATGGGGAAGTAGTCCTGGCAGAAAGTCTGGAAGAAGCTGTACAGATCGCCAACGCCTACGCTCCGGAACATTTAGAACTGAATCTTAGCGATCCTGACAGTATTAAAGACAGACTTTACAACTATGGTTCTTTATTCATAGGAGAAAATACAGCAGAGGTCTTCGGCGATTATGCTTCAGGGACCAATCATACCCTGCCTACTCTGAGAGCTGCCAGATATACAGGAGGAGTGTGGGTAGGTACATTTTTAAAAACCTGTACACATCAGAGTATGACTCCGGAAGCCATGAAAGAGCTGGCTCCTTTGGTAGAACGGATGGCGCAGGGAGAGGGACTGATGGGACATGCCCAGGCTGCTAAAGTGAGAAGAGAAAAATAGGGACAGATTTTTCTAAAACTGGTTCTGGATTGCTGGTTAAAAGCCTTAAATTGTAATATATATCTAATTAATATCTGTAATACAATAGTAATTTGTTGGAAATTTAAACTTGAAAACCTGATAGAAATGTGCTAGTATGATACAAGAGCGTGAAAGATATTACAGAAATATTACAAAATATTACTTAACTTATTAAAGTTTTTACTAGGGAGAGGTATGTAGGACTATGAAAAAAAGATTAATTTGTCTGTCATTGATTTTTGCTATGTCAGCTACTCAGGTTGTTCCTGTCGCAGCTGCCGGAAAGGCAAACGTACAGACTCAGAAATCAGCAACCCAGAATAAGCTTTCTGATACAGAAGAAAAAGTAGAGAACCTTGAGAGCCAGAAGAATGCTTTGATGAGTCAGATCAGTTCTGCACAGCAGGATCTGGTAAGCGTTATGACGCAGATAAATATGCTGGATGACAGTATTGCAGCAAAAGAGACTGATATTCAGAATACACAGGAAGAATTGAAAACGGCAGAGGCTGAGAGAAATCAGCAGTATGAAGATATGAAAAAAAGAATCCAGTATCTTTATGAAACCGGAGGAAGCACTTCCTGGGCACAGGCTCTTTTAGAGTCCAGCAGCATTACAGATATGCTTTCCAAAGTAGAAACCAGCCAGAAAGTCTATGATTATGACAGAGAGGCTCTTGAAAAGCTGAAAGATGCAGTGGAAGCAGTTGAAAATCTGGAAACACAGCTGGAAAATGAAAAGTCTGAATTAGAGACCAGCAAACAGGAGCAGGAAGGTGTCCAGCAGTCTCTGACAAGTCAGATCACAAATCTGAAGGCAAGCGCATCTGATTATGAGAGCCAGATTGCCGCAGCCAAAGCACAGGCAGCGAAATATCAGGCTCTGGTAGAACAGCAGAACGCGATCATTCAGGGACAGCAGAGTACAGGTACTTCTGATAATAAGAAAGGTTCCGGCAAAACAGATAACAAAAATACTTCAAATAGCACAAAGAACGATGCAGGTACAACTTCCGCTGATCATACAGGTTCACAGTCAGCTCAGAACAGCAGTTCTGATAAGAATGAGACTGCAGGTAATACTACTCAGACTGTAGTTGAGCAGACACCGGCCGCACCGGAGACAAGTGCTCCTCAGCAGAATACAACTACAAATAATAATACTACAAATAATAATACTGCATCTAACAATACAGCAAACAATAATACAACTAATAATAATGCTGCAAACAACAATACAACAAATAATACAGTAACACAGGAACCATCCAAAACAGAGGAAAAGCCGGCAGCTGACAATACTGTACAGGAAGAAACAAACTCTACACCGGATGTATCTTACAACAGCAGCATTGGCGAGGCTATTGTAGCTTATGCAAGACAGTTTATCGGAAATCCATATGTATATGGCGGAAACAGCCTGACAGATGGAATTGACTGTTCAGGATTTACTCAGCAGATTTATGCACACTTTGGATACAGCCTGCCTCGTACCAGCGATGCTCAGGCAAGCGTTGGAACAGAAGTTTCCTGGTCAGAACATAAAGCAGGAGATTTAATTGTATATCCGGGACATGTGGCAATCCTGACAGGAGACGGCGGAATTGTCCATGCTTCAAACAGCAAGCCATATCCGGAAGGCGGAATTAAGTATACGTCAAATGCTCTGTATACATCTTACATTACCATCAGACGTATCGCACAGTAATAAGGATTACTATAAATATTGTAAAAAAACCACAGACAAGCACCGAAAAGGAATGTCTGTGGTTTTTTCTTTCATAATTCTTTGTTAAGATATAATAAAAAAAACAATATTTGTTACTTGAAAATTTCAGATTGTAACAGAAATTTAAAAAATACAGGAGTTACTCTTGAAAAAGCAGGGAAACTATGGTAGTATATACAGGAAGCAAAAAAATATTGCGAAATTATTACAAAAGTATAACGCTTATAATCTATGCATGATGGAGAGGTATTAAGCAGTATGAAGAAAAGATTGTTATGCCTGGCTTTAGTTTTCGCTATGGCGGCTACACAGGCGATGCCTGTAGCGGCGGCAAGCAGAAAACAGACAGTCGAGGCAGAAAAGTCAGAAACGCAGAACAAACTTTCACAAGCAGAAGATAAAGTAAATGATTTAGAGAGTGAAAAGAACAGCCTGATGGGGCAGATCAATTCTACACAGCAGGAGTTGGTCAGCATAATGGCTCAGATTAATATGCTGAAAGATGAGATTACAGAAAAAGAGGCTGATATTAAAGAGACTCAGGAAGATTTAAAGGAAGCAGAAGCTGATCGGGACGAGCAGTATGAGAGCATGAAAAAAAGAATCCAGTATCTCTACGAAAATGGAGGAACGGATTCATGGGCTCAGATTTTACTGGAGTCAAACAGCATTGCAGATATGCTTTCAAAAATAGAAAATAACGGCAAAATGTATGACTATGACAGAGATGCCCTTGAGAAGCTGAAAGAGGTAGTTCAGCAGGTGCAGGATTTAAAAGACCAGCTGATGACCGAAAAAGCTGAATTGGAAGACAGTAAGAAAGAGCAGGAAGATAAACAGGACACTTTAGAGACTAAGATGTCCAAACTGAAAGCTTCCGCAGCTGATTACGATAAGCAGATCGCGACAGTAAAAGCTCAGGCTCAGGAATATAAAAATCTGATCGAGCAGCAAAACGCGGAACTGCAGCAAATCCAGAAGGAAGAGGAAGCTGCAGCAAAAGCGGCAGAGGAAGCCAGACGGCAGGCTGAGGCAGCCGCTGAGGCAGCCGCAGCTCAGTCAAACGCAAGTTCAGGAACAACTGTCAGCGGAACTACTACCGGTACTACAGGAGGATCTTCTTCCAGCAATAGCAGTGCAGGAACTTCCTCAGACACAAGCAGCAATGTTTCTTATAACAGTGCTACTGGAGAAGCCGTAGTGGCATATGCCCGTCAGTTTATCGGAAATCCATATGTA
>DWUX01000020.1 GCA_019120545.1 Candidatus Blautia stercoripullorum
ATACCAAAACAGTAGTGGTCGTCAATCTCTCTGGTCACTCCAATCTGGTTATAATAGCAATGAATTTTTCCGGAAATAATCTCAAAATAGTAACGGATAGTCTCATTTCCAAGTTTCACATCCGTCCCATAATAGTCAAATCCGTCTTTTGAGTTAAGCCATTTCATAGGCTGTCTAACATCATCATATACCAGAAAAACAAAGTCCACATTGTTTTTCTTTGTGCGGATACGGATATTCACTGTGTCCCCGGCTTCCGGTTCTGCCGGGGTCCTGTAATTTTCCGTTTCATCGCTGAACACCGCACGTTTATTAAAAGTAGGCCTCATATTGGTCACATATTCCTGAATCTTCCTTGCATCCGTAAGATTTTCGTAATTCATACTGCATCCTCTCCATCTTTTAGCAAAACCTATAAGTGTTTCCTGCTTTGCTGAATTACTTCATATTATTATATGTTACTATTCTATCCCACCGAGTCCATATATACAACTACTTTTTCCACGGATTTTTCGTACATTTTTTGTCAAAGTAAAACAGCCAGTCTATCGACTGGCTGTTTTGGAGAAGGTATTTCTTCTTATGGGGTGTAGCAAAAACTATATAATGTATTGGGGGGTTTTTACAGTAATTATAATAGCATGCCACAGAGAAAAAGTGTGCACAATCTTGATTTTTTTTCGTAGTTTTTTTTGACCATTTTTAACATAACTGGTCCTTCCACTTTTTCATTCTTTACTGAATTCTGCATAAAACCCTGTTAAAATAAGGCTTCAAACTCTTCTCTGCCTATTTTTTCTTTCTGGATCAGAAGAGACGCACACTTATGGAGCACTTCCTCATTCTGTGAAAGGATTTCTTTTGCCTTTGCATAGGACTCGTCAATGATCCTCTTTACCTCGCTGTCGATCAAAGCGGCCGTCTGATCCGCATAATTCTTTGTATGGCCAAAGTCTCTTCCGATAAATACCTCGTCTTCATCACTGCCGTACTGGATCATTCCAACTTTTTCTGACATACCGTACTGTGTCACCATAGCTCTGGCCATCTGTGTGGCCTGTTTAATATCCTGGGAGGCTCCTGTAGTGATGTCATGGAAGATCAGCTCTTCCGCCACACGTCCGCCCAGGTCTACCACGATATTTTCCAGCATTTTCTTCTTGCTGTTAAACATTTCGTCCTGTTCCGGCAAAGGCATAGTATAGCCTGCCGCACCCATTCCTGTTGGAATGATGGAAATAGTATGGACCGGACCCATTTCCGGAAGAAGATGAAAAAGAATAGCATGCCCTGCCTCATGGTAAGCGGTAATCTTCTTTTCCTTTTCTGAGATCACCTTGCTCCTCTTTTCTTCTCCGATACCAGTCTTAATAAATGCCTGCCGGATGTCGTTCTGATTGATAAAAAATCTTCCGTCCTTTGCCGTAATGATAGCGGCTTCATTCATCAGGTTTTCTAGATCCGCTCCTGTATATCCTGCAGTAGTTCTGGCAATCTCCTTCAGGTCTACATCCTCGCCCAGAGGCTTCTTTGCAGCATGGACACGGAGGATTTCCTCTCTGCCTTTGATATCCGGACGGCCTACGCCTACCTTACGATCAAAACGGCCGGGACGCAGAATCGCCGGATCCAGGATATCTACACGGTTTGTAGCAGCCATGACGATAATCCCTTCATTGACTCCAAATCCATCCATTTCCACCAGAAGCTGATTCAAAGTCTGCTCTCTTTCGTCATGTCCGCCTCCCATTCCTGTGCCTCTCCGTCTCGCCACAGCATCAATTTCGTCGATAAAAACAATGCAGGGAGCATTTTTCTTTGCTTCTTCAAATAAATCTCTCACCCTGGAAGCGCCTACTCCCACAAACATCTCCACAAAATCAGAACCTGAGATCGAAAAGAAAGGCACGCCGGCTTCTCCTGCTATCGCTTTTGCCAGAAGAGTCTTACCGGTACCTGGAGGACCTACGAGAAGAACTCCCTTGGGAATTCTGGCTCCTACCTTTACATACTTCTGGGGTTCCTTTAAGAAATCTACGATTTCTTCCAGTTCTTCTTTCTCTTCCTGAAGTCCTGCCACATCTTTAAAGGTTACCTTTTTATCCGCCTCTGTGGACATTTTAGCCCTGCTTTTTCCAAAATTCATCATTTTGGCGTTGCTTCCTCCGGACATCTGCCGGTTCATCATGTTCATGATCACAAGCACCAGCACCACTGTCAGGATCAGAGGAAGAACAGAGGTCATAAATACATTATCTCCCGGCACATCAGCTACATGTATGGTAATATCCGTCTCTTCTTCCAGAGTATCCTGGAGTTCCTTCACATCCAGGGAGTAAAAATTATATTCATCCCCATTTTTCATTCTGACCACTACCTGTCCGGTGGGCGTTTCTCTATTTGGGCGGATATATACCTGAGATACTTTCTCTTCTTGTATATCCTGCTGAAAATCCTGCTCTGTATAACTGTAGTCCCTGGTCATCTGCCTGGAAATAAACCAAAAGCCCAGCACGATCAGCAGCAACAGCAGCAAAGCCGGTATCCAGTTTCTAGCCTGCTTATTCACGTTGTTGTTTCTCCTCTCTATCAATATTCAGTCTGTCAGAATTCCACTACGCCGATATACGGCAGATTTCTGTACTTCTGCGCATAGTCCAGTCCGTATCCCACTACAAATTCGTCGGGTATATTAAAGCACACATAGTCTACCTTAACATCCTTCACTCTTCTCTCCGGCTTGTCAAGAAGAGTACACAGACGTATACTGTTTGGATGTCTCTGTTTCAAAATCTCTATCAGATGGCTCAAAGTACGGCCTGAATCTATAATGTCTTCTACTATCAGAACATCCTTGCCCTCTATATTTTCATCCAGATCTTTTACGATACGCACCACGCCGCTGGAGCTGGTATCATTTCCGTAGCTGGACACCGACATAAAATCCATGCTTACAGGAACTGTCAATCTCTTCGCCAGTTCACAGGTAAAAAATACGCCGCCTTTCAGCACACATATCATATGAACAGATTTCCCTTCATAGTCTTTGCTGATCTGCTTTCCGATCTCGCAGATTCTCCTATCTACTTCTTCTTCACTTAACAGCTGACGGATTTTTTCACTCATCTTCCTTTACTCCTTTTACATGTACTTCTAACACTCTTTTTGTCTGACTGGTAATCTTATAATACTCGCTGATGCGGCAGCCAACCGCCCACAAAATATGGGAGTTTTCCGCCAAAAGAGTAATTTTTTCTCTTTCTTCCCGTGGAATCTTACAGTCAATAAAATAATCTTTCAGTTTTTTCCTGCCGCCCCGGTCATTTATAATAAAATAATCTCCCGGAAGCCGGAATCTCACTTTAAGACTATTTTTTATTCTATCATAATCAAACCATTTCGTATACGTTTTTTCAGGAATTTGCTGGTTTTCATAAGAAAAAATCCGAAATTCAAGAGGCAGAAGCATTCCACTGTTTTCTCTGCTTTTTCCTATTAAAATATCCCCGTATATCTGTCTGGCTCTGAGTCCATAAGGAAGAAAAATTTCTGCTCCGGTGCCTTTCCCGAGTAAATTTTTTAAAGACTCCACATGAATCCTGGAGATGTCCTTACGCCGTCCCGCCGCCCCGGACAGAGTCTTCAAAAGGACATATTCCTGCATGATTTCTTTTTCTCTGCCCAGTTCCTTTTTTACACAATATTCTCCATTCTTTTTTTCCACATATCTTCTATACAGCATATCTGCCTGTTCCTGAAGATATTCCTCTATGCTCCGCATATATCCGGCAGTAACCCCTATATGTTCCACGGTCTTTGGATTTATCTTCTCCATTTCCGGAATCACAATCTGCCGGATTCGGTTTCTAGTATAGAGAATATCCTGATTGCTGCTGTCTTCCATCCAGGATATCTCTCTGGCAGACAGAAATTTCCTGATTTCCTCTCTTGAAACGCAGAGGAGCGGCCGGATATAAATGCCCTGACTTCCTTTCTGTACCGGAAGAATTCCTCCCAGGCCTCCGGCTCCTGTCCCCCGGATCAGATTATGGAGAATTGTTTCCGCATTGTCATTTTCATGGTGTGCCAGAGCAATACGAAAAGCTTTAGGATTTTCTGAAAAACCCAGTCTCTTTCTTTCTTCCAAAAAAGCCCGGCGCCTTACCATCCTCCCCGCCTCTTCCAGAGACATTTTTTCCGCCGCTGCTGTTTCAGGAACCGGATAATGGCGGACCGTCAGGGGGATTCCCAGCCTCTGGCAAAGATTTTCTGTAAATCGCTGATCTCTGCCAGCTTCTTCGCCCCGGATACCATGATTAACATGAATTCCTGTAAGAGAAAAATTCCTTTTTTCGGCGTATTTTTTTAATAAAAACAACAGGCACACCGAATCGGCTCCACCGGAAATTCCAATGAGCACATGGCAGCCTGTTTCTATCATATTGTATTTTTCGATATAGGAAAATACTTTTTCTTCTATATTCATCTTTCTGTATCTATTTCCTCCATAATCCTGCAGCCAGCACGGTCATATCGTCCGTGGCCCTGTATTCACAGTATGTAAGAACCCTTTCCAGAATTCCTTTTCCCAGCTCCTGAGCTGCGCTGGCGTTGATTCCCATAATGATTTCTTTCATAATCTCCTCCGGTTCTTCACCGGGAAGCGCATCCAGCACTCCATCTGTTACCATGATCAAAAAATCTCCTTCATATAACTTTTTCGTAGAAGACTCAAAATCCACCTGCTGCACCAGCCCCAGGGCCAGACTGGTAGATGAAATGGCTTCCACCCAATGACTTCTTTTAATGAAAGTAGTAGCCGCTCCTGCCTTCAAAAAACGGCACATTCCTGAATATAAATCTATGATTGAAATATCTACGGTAGAAAAACGTCCATTACGGTTTTTCAGATTCAGCACAGAATTCACCATTCTGGCCGCTGTCTCTCCTGAAAACCCGGCGCCCACCAGCTGTTCCAGGGTATCTACCACTCCTTCACTTTCTCTGGATGCCTCCAGCCCAGATCCCATTCCGTCAGAAAGGCAAATAAAAAACTGTCCGTTTTCCTCAGCTGCACAGGTATAATTGTCTCCTGAAACAGTTTCCCTGTCTTTGGTCACCTTAGCTGCTCCATAAAGTATCTTAAAATTCACTTCTTCTGCAAAACCTATGACGCCGTATTCTTTCGTGATCAATGTTTTTCCATCTGCCCTGACCGCCATTCTGCACCCGCAGATTTCAGAGAGTACGGCGGCGGCTTCTGAAGCAGGGATACAATTTCCGCCTCTTGTGCACAATTCCGCATAATATCTCTGTCTTCCATCCGGCTGTTCCAGCACCCATACTTTTCTGGCCTTCATATGGTGTTTCTTTAATTTTCTGGAAAATTCCTCGCTAAACTGCAAGTCCACTTCTGTCATATCAAAAAGATCCTTTGACAAAAATTTCATCAGCTGAGCCATTTCTCCCAGCTGCTGGGCCACAGCTATTCTGTTCTCCAGAAGTTTATTACTCCATATAAGGTTCTGACGTTCTCTGTCCATGATCCTCTGCAGTTCCTGTACCAGCTTTCCCTGATTAATGCACACCCCTGTCAGATCAGCTCTGGCTTTTCTCAGCTTTTCTTCATCATTTTCCTCCATGATCCGCAGCAGACTGTAAAACCGCTGATAAGTCTGAGGATAATGCTGTGTCCAGCATACCTGGCTTAAATGACATCTCCGGCACACTCTTTCCCTGGACTCCTCGATCAGATCTTTTATCTCGGAACTGGAAAGATAATCTTTTCTCCCGGGCAGTCCATAAAAGCTGTTTGCCAGTTTTTGGAAGGATTCTGCATAACGCTGCATTTTTTCTTTCTGTGGATGCCGATCATAATCTAAGGCCGCTGCACTTTTTTTCATCTCTGAAAAAATAGTTTTTGCCATGTCACGTAATAATAGCAGTACGCTGATTACGAGCATGGCAATTATCCATTCCTGCATCTTTTTCCCTCCCTGAATAAGCAACCGCTATCAAAAGAGTATTATAGATGCTTTCTTCACTGAACTTTGTCAAAAAGAGTCTTTTCTCTCAGAAAAGTTTAAGACAAAATCTTCCTTTTTATCCTTCTGCGCTTTCATCCTGAGATGGGTCATTACTGTCCTGGGAACTCTCTGTGTCCTGAGAACTTTCTTTCTGCAAATTGTCCTCCCCTTCCTTAAACACAATTTCGTTCTCTTTTACCAGACCCAGTTTCTCTCTGGCTGTCTCCTCCGCATATTCATCTGTTTCCATATATTCTTTCAGGTCATCAATTTCTGTAGTACGTCCTTCCTCATCTTCTATCTGGCTGTCCAGATCGCTGATCTGAGAATCATAAGAGGAAAGCTGTTTCTGCAGATTCAGACTTTTCCCCATCATTCCAAGAAACAGAATCCCAACCACAAAAGTAATGCTAATCATTGCGGTTTTGCTTTGTGACTTTCTTTTTTTTATATTTTTCATTCCAACGCTTCCTGATTCTTTGTATGGACTTTTGTTTACATAGAGAAATTTTAACTCTATCAATCCAAAATTTCAACCTTTTTCTGCATATTCTAATAGGCCTTCCTATAAATTCCAGGAAGCTGCCTATTTTCCTCAAAATAGCAGAAATATATTTCACCAAGATCATACTTGGTCCGGCATGATACAGCAATGCTCCTGCTCCGGAAAAAAAAAGGACGTACAATCGTATCATACCGTCATTCTCCTGATAAATCAGTTCAAACAAATATATCCCTGAAGCACACCAGTACAGAATATCTTCTGCACCGATCCAGAAAGTACTGTGATCTGCAATGTTTCTGAAAATGCGAAGAACATCATAACAGACAGCCAGAAAGACACCTGCCAGGAAAGCATCCGCCGCCATCAGCAGCTCCTCATGCATATAGCCGCTCATAGATTACTGGAACAGCCTTTTCAGCATTCCTTCTCCTCCTTTGGCTTTTGTAATTCCCTGGCTGTAAATCAAACTGTCCACTTTTCCCTCTATATCAACCTCCTGTCTTTCCAGATCCAGACGGGTAACATGAAGACCTTCTCCTTTTATAGAAAGTGTTCCCGCTTCCGTTACCAGACTGATTTCCTTTTCATCAAAAGAATTTACATCCTTCACCCCCTGGATGCAGCCTTTCTGCCGATCTGTCAGCTGCAGCCTGTGAAGTGTCCTGTTTGGTTTTTCTTCCAAAAGAAAATCAATCCCCCATATTTTCTTCTTATGAAAGATTATATGGGGGATTGATTATGATTATTCCTTGTCTACAGGTATTTAAACAGCTCGCTTGCCGCTTCCTTTTTCACTGTTTCCTGTACATCTAACACTTCTACCCGAACATTTCTGCTGCCGAACTGTATTTCCAGAATGTCACCGGTCTTTACCTGTGCCGAGGCTTTTGCAGGTTTTCCATTGATCAGCACCCTCCCTGCATCACAAGCCTCATTGGCTACCGTCCGTCTCTTGATCAGACGGGATACTTTTAAATATTTATCAAGTCTCATTTTTTATTAAGCGTTCACTAAATCCTTTAAGGCTTTTCCGGCTTTGAACTTCGGAGTTTTAGAAGCCGCAATGGTCATAGTCTCTCCGGTCTGAGGATTTCTTCCTTCCCTTGCTGCTCTTTCAGAAACTTCAAATGTACCAAATCCTACTAACTGAACTTTCTCACCTTTCTTCATTTCTTCAGATACAACATCAACGAAAGCTTTTAAAGCTGCTTCTGCGTCTTTCTTAGATAACTGTGTTTTTTCTGCCATAGCAGCAACCAATTCTGTTCTGTTCATGAGTATTTCCTCCTAAATATAATTCGCGCTAAAGTCTACCGCTACTGCGGTCTACAGTTATTTATACCGTGTTTCCCATAGTTTGTCAAGCATATCCGGAAATTTCTCACGCCACAGATATACTGTCAACAAAATCCCTCCACTTTTCTCTCTGTTTCCTGAGTTTCTCCAGCTTTTCCACATTTTTTTCAGGAATCCATGCCTTATTATGTGTATAATAATAATTTGCCAGCTTCCAATATTTTTCAGGATAGGCGAATCGTATCCTGAGATTTTCCACTTCTGACACAGTGAGAGGTCTGACCCGATGATAAGCTAACAGGATTTTTCTTCCCAGTTCCAGATCCCACTGATGCTTCTCCAGAATCTTCCTCATAAACCGATAAAGATCCCCTGCCTGAATATCAAAATTCCACTTATCAAAATTCGTTGCGGCTATGTCTCCCTCTTCTGTAAATAATAGATTATGCTGATTGAACTCTCCGTGACAGACAGCCCCCTGCTCTAATTCTCTTTTACGCAGCTCTCCATAATCTGACTTTTCCAATCGTTCTACTGCATTCTCCCCGTGTTCCAGGAAATCACACACAGATTCCAAAAATTCCTGTTCAAATTGATTCTTTCTCTGCTTTCCGCAGATAAATTTTCGGATTTTTCTCAGCTCCCTGTTGTGTCTCTGAAATTCGCTGCACAAAGACTCCTTTACATAATGGCACTGGACCGGCATATACATAACTTTATGTAAACTTGCCAGGGCGGCGGCTCCTCTGCAGATGTCTTCCTCACTGCGCGTATCACATTCTCTTCCCTCATACCATTTTTTTACAATGTAAGGAACATTTTCGCCGTCCACTGATATATAGGCGCCTTCCAGATTACGCAGTATCTGATCCGTCAATATGGCAGAGGAGACGGAAATTTTTTCCAAAAGCTTTGCCTGGTGCTCCAGCTTTTTAGTTGTTCCACAAAATTCTTTTATCAGCACAAGCCCTCTGTCTGTCTCGCAGATCAAAGCGCCCCTTCCCCGGTATACGGCCCCGGCTTCCAGTCCATATTGTTCCAATACGCTAAGACCACGGTCATACACATGTTTCTCCCCCTTTTCTTCATGTCCCTTTCATTGTATGCGGGGACATCAGGGGTTAGAAGGACTTCACAGCAGGGAAAGGAGATATTCTTTTGTATTCTTTTCCGGGTTTTCAAGGACAATTTCCAGAAATCTGTTCAGCGTCTCTCCGATTTCTCTCCCCGGCTTCATACCTGCATCGATCAGATCTTTTCCGGAAACTGCCAGACTCCTTATGGAGACACATTCCTGCCGCCTGAGAATATCCTGATAAATTTCCTGAAGCTTTTCCAGCCATTCCATCTTTTCTGTCCGCCGGTAACTGCTCTGAGCTATAATGTCTGCCTTTCTGACCTCAAGAAGAAGGGGAAACAGCTCTATTCCGGTTTTAGAAAGAGCTCTTCTCACAGAAGACGGAGATGCCTCCCAGGGACATTCATGCCAATAAACCAGTTTTCCTACCATATTTATGGTATCATTGTCAAAACGCAGTCTTTTCAGCACACTTTTGGCTATCTTTTCACTCTTTGCCGGATGTCCGTAAAAATGATCGATTCCCTTTTCGTCTCTCATCCTCGTCTCTCCCTTTCCAAGGTCATGAAAAAGAAGAGTCAGACGCAGCGTCCTGTCTGGTCTTACTGCTTCCATTGCCTTCAGGGTATGTTCTCCTACGCTGTAACAGTGATGAGGATTCTTCTGAGGTGTCTCCATTGCCTTGTCAAATTCCGGCAGAAATATCCTGGTCAGCCCCAGCTCCCAGGCTTTTCTGAGATATTGAGGATTGGGTGAAACAAGTAACTTAACCAGTTCTGTCTGAATTCTCTCTGCACTGATCTTTTTCAATGTTTCTCCGAGATCTCTGGCCGCATCCTGGGTCTTTTCCTCTATAGAAAACCCAAGCTGGGCAGAAAACCGCACAGCTCTTAAAATGCGCAGAGCGTCTTCCGTAAAACGTTCCCTGGGATTTCCTACACAGCGTACAACCTTATTTTTCAGATCCTCTTCTCCTCCAAAAATATCTACCAGGCCCTTCCTGTGATTATACGCCATAGCATTAATAGTAAAATCCCGCCTCTTTAAGTCCTCCTCAAGGCTTGGGGTAAAGGTCACTTCCTTTGGATGCCGTCCATCCTCATATTCTCCGTCGATCCGGTAAGTGGTCACTTCAAATCCTTCTTTATCCATAAGTACCGTTACAGTTCCATGCTGAATGCCTGTATCTACTGTTCTTCGGAAAATTCTCTTAACTTCCTCCGGAGTGGCAGAAGTAGTAATATCCCAGTCGGCAGGTGAACGGCGGAGGAGACTGTCCCGGACACAGCCCCCTACTACATAAGCATCATATCCCTGTTCCTGCAAAGCATCTATAATTTTTTCTGCCTTTTCTGGAACTTCAATCCTCATATTAATATGCACGCCCCCAATAAACCATTTTCTTAGCCGGTTTTCCGCATACCACACATTTATCAGAAAGCTTCTCCTGTTCAAATGGTATGCATCTTGCCGTAGCCTGAACATCTTCCTTCACTCTGTCTTCACATTCTCTGCAGCCGCACCACATAGCTTTTACAAATCCGGGCCGTTCGTTGATGGTTTTCTTAAAAGACTCATAGTCTGTTGCCACATAGGTATGGGCGTCTCTGTGGGCTCTGGCCCTCTCCAGCATTTCTTTCTGCATAAGATCCAGGATTTCCTGAACTTTCCCGGCCAGTTCATCCAGTGACACTGTGATTTTCTCTCTGGTATCTCTTCTGACAACCACTGCCTGATTCGCCTCAATATCCTTAGGACCGCATTCAATACGGACGGGAATGCCTCTCATCTCCTGTTCCGCGAACTTAAATCCCGGACTCTTATCTGTTTTATCAGTTTTCACCCGGATATCTGCTGCCTTAAGCTGAGCCTCCAGTCTTTCTGCCGTTTCCAGAACCCCATCCTTTCTCTGCTGGATAGGAATGATCACAGCCTGTACCGGTGCGATTCTTGGAGGCAGCACCAGTCCGCTGTTGTCCCCGTGGACCATGATCAGAGCACCGATCATACGCGTAGTCATCCCCCATGAAGTCTGATGTACATACTGAAGTTTGTTTTCCTTATCCGTATACTGAATATTAAAGGCTCTGGCAAATCCGTCTCCGAAATTATGGCTGGTGCCGGACTGAAGCGCTTTTCCATCATGCATCAAAGATTCAATCGTATAGGTAGCCTCTGCTCCTGCAAATTTTTCTTTTTCAGTTTTCTGTCCTTTGATCACCGGGATTGCCAGTACTTCCTCGCAAAAGTCAGCATAAAGATTCAGCATCTGGATCGTCCGCTCTTCTGCTTCCTCTGCTGTAGCATGAGCGGTGTGGCCTTCCTGCCACAAAAATTCTCTGGAACGCAGGAACGGTCTCGTAGTTTTCTCCCAGCGCACTACAGAGCACCACTGATTATATATCTTAGGCAGATCCCTGTGAGAATGGATCTCTTTAGAATACAGGTCACAAAACAGAGTCTCTGATGTAGGACGGACACACAGCCTTTCCTGCAGAGGCTCCAGTCCCCCGTGTGTCACCCAGGCTACTTCCGGCGCAAAACCTTCTACATGATCTTTTTCTTTCTGCAAAAGACTTTCCGGTATGAACAGCGGCAGATATACATTTTCCACCCCGGTCTCCTTAAATCTTCTGTCCAGTTCATGCTGGATATTCTCCCAGATTGCATATCCTGCCGGTTTGATCACCATACATCCCTTCACACTGGTATAGTCGATCAGTTCTGCCTTTTTCACAACGTCTGTATACCACTGGGCAAAATCCTCCTCCATGGAAGTGATTTCTTTCACAAGTTTCTTATCCTTTGCCATTTCAATACTCCTTTACGATTTATTCTTCGCCTGAAAAATCCTTTTCCCGCCCTTTTGCCAATACTGGTTCTGCCAGCGTTTCCAGAGATCCCAGGGTCAAAAAAAACACCGCATCCCCTCACCAGGGACCGATGTTTTCATTCGGCGGTACCACCCTAAATTGACAGCTGTTCAGACTGCCCTCTCTTTTTGCTTCTCTAACGCCAAAGCCTGCGTTCTGCTCATCACAGACTGCTCCAAGGCCGGTTCCCTGTCTTCCCGGAAGGATCTCTCACCGCTGACCCTCTCTCTTTGCCTTTCCGCTCAGGTACTATTCCTCTTCTCTGCTTTTTGATTTTCAGTTCTATCTTGCATTTTATTGGAATTTAGATCTTTTGTCAAGGCTGTCTCTCTAACTCCTAAAAGATCGGAGCCGCCTTTATCAGGCGGCTCCAAAACCTTTATGCCATAATAGGTTTCACTGCTTCTGAAAGCTTGTCCTTTTCAGCCTGAGCTTCGGCAAGATCTTTTCCTAAAGTTGTATAATAAATTTTTATCTTTGGCTCTGTTCCTGAAGGACGTACGATCACAGTTTCATTATTTTCCAGTTTATAGATCAGTACATTTGCCTTTGGAAGACCGGTTTCTTCCGGCTTTTCATAATCTGTCACTTTCACTACTTTATATCCGGCGATCTCTGTCAGCGGATTCTTTCTCAGATTCTCCATGATACCGGACATTTTATCCATACCGCTCAGTCCCGGGAATTCAAAGCTGTCGATCTTATTCAGGTAACGTCCATACTGGGCATAGATTTCTTCCATTCTCTGTTTCAGAGAGCTTCCGATGCTCCTGTAATAGGCAGCCATTTCACAGATCAGCATAGAACCGATGATGGCGTCTTTGTCGCGGACGTAAGGACCTGCCAGATATCCATAGCTTTCCTCAAAACCGAAGATAAAACGGTCAACCTCGCCGGCTTCTTCCAGCTGCGCGATCTGATCGCCGATCCATTTGAATCCGGTCAGAACGCTTCTTAACTCTACTCCGTAATGTTCTGCTACTGCGTCTGCAAGAGGAGTCGATACAATAGATTTTACAGCTACTGCCTTCTCCGGCATAGTTCCTTTTTCAATACGTCCTGCGCAGATATAATCCAGGAGAAGTACTCCTACCTCATTTCCGCTCACCAGTTCATAAGATCCGTCCGGGCATTTCATAGCGATACCTACACGGTCTGCATCAGGATCCGTAGCCAGCATCAGATCTGCCCCTGTTTCTTTTGCAAGATTCAGGCCCTGCTCCAGAGCTTCAAAAATTTCCGGGTTCGGATAGCTGCAGGTTGTAAAATAGCCATTGGGATACTCCTGATCCGGAACGATGGTAATATCTGTAATACCGATATCCTTTAATACCTGTGTTACAGGCACAAGTCCGGAACCGTTTAAAGGACTGTAAACTAATTTCAGCCCGGCGGTCTTGCATAAGCCCGGACGAACCTGTCTGGACTCAATAGCCTCGTAAAGGGCTTTCTTACAGTCATCTCCCACAAAACGGATCAGGCCTTCTTCAACGCCTTCCGCGAAGGACATATATTTTGCTCCTGTAAGAACGTCTGTCTTCTGAATCTCCTCATAAACAATGGCTGCAGCGTCATCTGTCATCTGGCAGCCATCCGGACCATAGGCCTTATAGCCATTATATTTAGCGGGATTATGAGAAGCGGTCACCATAATACCTGCGTTACAGTTATAGTAACGTGTAGCGAAAGAAAGGGCCGGTACCGGCATCAGTGCGTCATAAATCCTTACCCTGATTCCGTTTGCCGCCAGAACGCCTGCCGCATTCTTGGCAAATACATCACTTTTCAGACGGCTGTCATAGCTGATCGCCACTGTCTGGCTGCCGCCCTGGGTTTTTACCCAGTTAGCCAGTCCCTGTGTTGCCTGGCGTACTACATAAATATTCATACGGTTTGTGCCTGCTCCCAATACTCCTCTGAGTCCGGCTGTTCCAAACTTCAAGGCAACTGCAAAACGTTCCTTGATCTCCTCATCATTTCCCTGGATCCTGGATAATTCCGGTTTTAAATCTGCATCTTCCAGGTCTGCTTCCATCCAGCGCTTGTACTCTTCCTGATACATTTTTACCACTCCTACTATTATCATTATAGATTCTTTGTGAAAAAGTCACAACAGATATTAATAATATACCATGTTTACAGGAAAACAGCAATCGTTGTTCCAAATTACTGCAAAAAAAACAGAACCGGAAGCATTATACTTCCAGTTCTATTTTTCTCCCGGTCTTATTATACTGATAATATCTCACTCCCGCCGCATCCAGCATCCTTTTGGATGCCTTTACCGCCGGAGTATCCTCATATTTATCGCATCCATAGACAATAGTTTTTATACCTGCCTGGATGATCGCTTTTGCGCATTCATTACATGGAAACAGCGATACATAGATCTTTGCTCCCTCCAGGGAACCGCCTCTGTAATTCAAAATGGCATTTAATTCACTGTGGGTCACATAGAAATACTTTGTATTTAGTTCCTCTCCCTCTCTTGCCCAGGGGAACTCATCATCTGAACAGCCTATGGGAAAACCGTTATATCCCATGGAAAGGATCTTATTGTCCTGGCTTACGATACAGGAGCCCACCTGGGAATTAGGATCTTTGGACCGCATTCCCGACAGCTCTGCCACTCCCATAAAATACTCGTCCCAGGAGATATAGCCCTGTCTTTTATCTGACATATCCTTCACCTCTTATTTATTTTGTGCCGAAAATCCGGTCTCCCGCATCTCCGAGACCGGGGACGATATAGCCATGCTCATTTAAATGATCGTCCAGGGCTCCGATATAGATATCTACATCCGGATGCGCTTCTTCAAGAGCCTTTACTCCCTCAGGAGCAGCAATAATACACATAAAATGTATATTTTTTACTCCCTTTTCTTTGAGCATGGAAATGGCGGCAACTGCGGAACCGCCTGTGGCCAGCATTGGATCTGTAACAAAAACTTCCCTTTCTCCGCAGTCTGCCGGCAGCTTACAATAATATTCCACCGGCTTTAAGGTCTCCGGATCTCTGTATAAACCAATATGTCCTACCTTTGCTGCCGGGACCATGGTCAGCATACCTTCTACCATACCCAGCCCTGCCCGGAGGATAGGTACCACGGCCATTTTCTTTCCCGCCAGTTCTTTTGCCGTGGTTTTTGTGATAGGAGTTTCAATCTCCACATCTTTCAATTTCAGGTCCCTGGTAGCTTCATAGGCCATAAACATAGCGACTTCGCTGACAAGTTCCCGAAACTCCTTAGAACTTGTCTCTTTTCTTCTGATGATCCCAATCTTGTGCTGGATCAAAGGATGATCCATAACTAACACTTTTCCCATTTTTTTCTCCCTTTTTTACAGTATGTCAATTTTATCTGCTTTTACTCTTCACTCTCGATCAGCCTGATCCGCCTTTCATGCCTCTCGTCATGAGAAAATTCAGTGTTCAAAAATGTATCTACGATCTTCAGCGCCAGGCCCGTTCCTACCACTCTTCCGCCAAGAGCCAGAACATTTGCGTCATTATGCTGTCTTGTGGCTTCTGCGCTGAAACAATCTGTACACAGAGCCGCCCGTATTCCTTTCATCTTATTAGCTGCTATAGAAATACCGATTCCTGTTCCGCAGATCAGGATTCCTTTCTCGCATTCCCCATTCTGGATCGCTCTTCCCACTTTTCTGGCATATATGGGATAGTCCACAGATTTGGTACTGTCACACCCGAAATCCTTATATGGAATCTCCTTCTCCTCCAGATATTGTATGATCTCCTGTTTCAGTTCAAACCCTCCGTGATCACATCCTAACGCTATCATTAAAAATCCTCCTCTTCAGATAAATATATAATATGATGGCCTGCCGCTTTCAGCAGACGATTCATAATTGCCTGTCCCATTCGGGGAGTATCAAAAGATTCTGAGTAGATCCCGTCCACATCTTCTGCATCAAAATCACGCAGGATTCCAAACAGATGCTGTGCGATTCCTTCTTCATCCTCTCTGGTGCCTATGCTTTTTACCACAGCAGCCTGGTATTTTTCTCTTGTCTCATCTGTAGCAATGACTCCTGCCTTTTTTCCATTTTTTCTCATCTCCCGGCACTGGCCATTGATATAGGCTACTGTTTCTTCTTCTTTGCCCTGGACAATGGTAAGAGGAGCCTTTGGCGCATAATGGCGATATTTCATACCGGGAGCCTTTGGTCTCACCTTTTCGTCTGTGATCAGAAGTCCCTTGTCCATTTTCACTTTCCCGATCACCTTTTCAATCATTTCCTGATTTATATATCCTGGACGAAGAATCACAGGTTCTGCTTCTGTAAAATCTACAATAGTAGATTCCAGTCCGATTCCCACAGAACCTCCATCTATGATCATGTCAATCTTCCCCTCCAGGTCTTCCCGGACATGAGAGGCCTGTGTAGGGCTGGGACGGCCTGAGGTATTGGCGCTGGGAGCCGCCACATAACCTCCTCCTTCCTTTATCAGAGCCATTGCCACAGGATGGCTGGGCATACGCACGGCTACGCTTTCAAGACCTCCTGTCGTCTCATAAGGGACTGCGCTGCTTTTTTCAAAGATCATGGTCAGGGGCCCCGGCCAAAAGGCTTCAGCCATCTTTCTTGCCTTTTCCGGAATTCTTTTAACAATCTTTTCCAAGCTTTCCAGATCCGCAATATGAATGATCAAGGGATTATCTGAAGGTCTTCCTTTAGCCTGATAGATTTTCTGGGAAGAGCTGGGGTTCAGTCCATCTCCCCCCAGTCCATAAACTGTCTCTGTCGGAAAAGCCACCAGCCCTCCTGATCTTAAGATTCTTCCTGCCTCTTCCATGGCCTTTTTGTCCGGATGCTCTTTATCTACTGTGACTACCGTTGTATTCACTTTAAATCCTCTTCTTCCTTAGTTTCTTACAATTCAGCCTTATCATACCACATCTTCTCCGTTCTTTTCCACCGTTTTTAGAAATTTTAAAATTCCTGAGGAAATTGCTCCGGCACATTTTCTCTGATACGCCTCTGTCTGAAGCAGTTCCGCCTCTCTGGGATTGGTGAGAAATCCTGTTTCTACAATATTCACGGTTCCCCGGCCCTTTTTCAGCAGATAATAAGAATCATTAGCTTTCGCTTTTCTGGGGTTCTGGATTTCCAGCTCTTCATTCAGCGCTTTCTGAATACATTCCGCCAGACCTTTTCCCTCTTCTGAGTCTGTATAGTAAAAGACCTGAGGACCGCATACCTCTTCGTCCTGATAGCTGTTCTGATGGATACTTACAGTAAGAAGAGGCGCCTCTTTTTCAATAAGGGCGCAGCGGTTTTCCAGATCCTGTCTTTTCTTATTGCTGCTGTCTTCCTCGTAAAGCCCCCGGTCATCTTCCCTGGTAAAAACAATCTTATACCCTTCCTCTCTCAGATTTTCTCCCAGATATCCGGCAATTTTCAGATTGATCCCTTTTTCTTCCAGACCTTCAATACCCACAACTCCCGGATCGATTCCTCCATGGCCGCTGTCTATCACGATAGTTCCCTTATTCCCGGTTTTTTCCTGCCCTGCCAGAATAGCCCCTTCCCTGGAAAGCAGATAGATGGCGCAAAGCATTGCAGCTGCCATGGCCCTTTTTATCCAGCGTTTTCTCATGACGGTTCTCCTTGTCTTTTATCTATATAATATATGCAGAACCACGGAGACAATAAAACTGCTGCCTGAGGTGGAATCCACCCCAGGCAGCAGCCTGAAAATCTACAATATTCATTATTTTACAGCACCGTTTACAACGCCGTTCAGGATCTGTTTCTGGCATACCAGATAGAAGATCAGAATCGGGATCAGGGCCAGCAGGTAAGATGCGAAAGCCAGGTTGTAGTTTGTACCGAACTGTGTCTGGAAGTTTAACTGCGCCAGAGGCAGTGTATTTACGTCTGTTCCAGACAGGATAACCAGCGGAGTCATAACATCGTTCCATGTACCCAGAGCAGTCAGAACTGCTACAGTCGCATGCATTGGTTTCATAACCGGGAAGATAATGCTCCAGTAAGTTTTCCATGTAGTTGCTCCGTCTACTCTTGCCGCTTCTTCAAGAGCCAGCGGGATATTCTTCAGATAGCCGGAATACAGCAGCAGGTTCATAGGCATGTAAAATACGGTATACAAAAGGATAACACCTACTCTGTTTGCCAGCCCCATCTGTGCGGTCAGCTTTACAACCGGCATCATCAAAATTGCAAAAGGTACGAACATACCGCTTACAATGTAAAGATAGATAAAGCTGTATGCTTTGCTGTGAGCCATGCTTCTTCCGATCGCATATCCGGCCAGTGAATGAATAATCACAGCCAAAACAATGGTGATCACAGTGATCAGCACACTGTTTGCCAGTGAATGCCAGAAGTCTGTAACTTCCATAGCCTGAGCAAAGTTGCTGAAGCTCCAGGTGCTTGGGAATGCCAGAGCTCCTGCAATATCGTTAGTCATTTCTGAAGGCTGCTTAAAAGCAATAATAATTGTCATATACAATGGGAAGAAGATTGTCAAGCAGCCGATGATCAAGAGAATTGTAATCGGCCAGTTTGTACGCGCCGTCTGTTTATTTCCTTTTCTATTCATTATAACTGCTCCTCCTTACTTCCTGTAAACTTCATCTGTGCCACTGAGATCACCACGATCACGATAAAGAAGATTACCGCGTTAGCGCTCTGGAAACCGAACTGTCCGCCGCTCATACCATTGTTATAGATCAGGTAAGAGATAGATTCTGTACTCTGTGCTGGACCGCCTTTTGTCAATGCCATGATCTGATCGAATACCATCAGGAAATTCTTCATACAAAGTACCATATTGATAGAGAAGAAAGGAATGATCAGCGGAAAAGTCAGGTTTTTAAACTTAGCCCATCCTGTTGCGCCGTCAATAGCTCCTGCTTCATATACATCTTCCGGTACTGTCTGAAGGCCGGAAATGTAGATAATAGTATTCATTGCGATAGACTGCCAGCATGCTACAAATACGATCGCCAGCCATGCGCTGCTCTCACTGGAAAGCATACTGCTGGAAAGGAAACCGATCCCCAGCTTCTGTCCTACTGTAGGAAGAATATAAGTAAAGAAGAAACTGAAGATATAACCTACGACCAGCCCGCCCAGTACGTTTGGTATAAAATAAATACCGCGGAGAGCGCTCTTTCCTTTGATCTTGCTGTTCAGTCCCAGGGCCAGTATCAGGCTCACCAGGTTTGTTACAATAGTGCTGACAATAGCAAACTTAAAGGTAAACAAATATGACTTTCCAACTCTGGAATCCTGAAACAGATCTACATAGTTTCTGAATCCTACAAAGTCATAAGTTCCGTAGCCTTTATAGTTTGTAAAACTGTAAATCACACCTCTGATCAACGGAAGTGTATTAAACATAAAGAATAATATCAAAATCGGAATTGTAATGCACAGAAATGTTTTCTCTCTGT
>DWUX01000160.1 GCA_019120545.1 Candidatus Blautia stercoripullorum
TGAGCAATAAAATGTATAAATATTTTCGATTTTGATTTGCTATGCTCCCTCTATCTTTTTAATGCGGGAAATATTTTGCTTAGGAGGATATTCAGATGGCTATGACAGATAAAATCTATCCCCGGACCGGCGATAGGGAAACCGTTTATTTAAAAAACGTAATTGACAATCCCAATATCCAAATAGGGGATTATACCATCTACAATGACTTTGTCCATGATCCCAGAGAATTCCTGAAAAATAATGTCTTATATCATTATCCCATCAACAAAGACCGGCTGATCATTGGAAAGTTTTGTTCCATTGCCTGCGGTGCTAAATTTCTTTTTAACAGTGCCAATCACAAAATGGCTTCTCTTTCCACCTATACCTTTCCTTTGTTTTTTGAAGAATGGGGCCTTGAGAAAGAGAATGTTGCCCAGGCCTGGGATCAAAAAGGGGATATTATTATAGGCAATGACGTCTGGATCGGTTACGAAGCTGTGATCCTCCCCGGAGTGACCATTGGAGACGGCGCTGTGATCGGCTGCCGGGCGGTCGTCACCAAAGACGTGCCTCCTTATACCATTGTAGGAGGAGTCCCAGCAAAGCCTATCCGAAAACGGTTTGATGAAGAAACCATAAAGGAACTCCAGAAGATAAAATGGTGGGACTGGACGGAAGAAAAAATTGCGGGAAAGATTCCTGCCATACAAGCCGGGGATTTAGAAGAATTAAGAGAGGGATAGATATGTGCACAAGATTTGTTTATAACGGAAAAGATACAATTACAGGATTTAACTTTGACATTGATCTGTCTGTATGGGATCACAAAATCATCAAAGAAAAAGACCGGTTTTATATCGGGATAAAAATGCCGGATAACCGGTATCATTCCTTCCATGGAGTTCACCGGAATGGAAATACAGGGACCCTCCTCTATGTTCATGGAAATCCCCGGGGAAGATATCTTATCTGATCTCCCGTATTATACGAGTTCAGGGTAATATCTTCCATAACAGACTCTTTGGAACAATCCAGCAGAATTTCTTTTTCGTCCTTTGTTCTCTGAATTGTGATTTCCCCCTTCTCCCGGTCTATTTCCAGGATTTTTCCTTCTTCCTGTGACCAATAGGTTCCCGAACCGCCGGAAATATTTTTCTGGTTTTTATCCGAAATCAGTATTCCAGCGGTTCCCGCCAGAACCAGAAGAAACACGCTGGCAACACCCGCCAGTAATCTTTTAGAAGATCCCTTCATTCTATCACACCTTCCTTATTCCATGGGAAACTTCAGCCCCCACTGCTCTCTTGCCTGATCCATCAGTCCCATGATTTCCATAGTTTCTTTGTGAGGCATCTGAGGGCACTGGGTAAGGCCCTTTTCTATGGCTTCTTTGCAGGCCAGAACTTCATACTCGTATCCGGTGATCTGTTCCGGACAATGGTACTGAGCCTTTACCTGACGATCCCGGTCATAGATGGTCAGGGTCTGGAAATTATTGATATTCTCTACTACGGCAAAGCCTTCTGTGCCATAAATAATTCCCTGCCGGTCAGAAAGTACCCGCATAGAGCTGTTGAGAATCGCCATTTTTCCTCCCGGATAGATCAGGGTAATGCTGTTCTGAGCGTCTACGCCAGTGTCTGTCATAATGGCAGTAGATACCATTTTTTCTATCTGATTGCCAAAGACCATGGAAGCAAAGTTCAGGGCATATACCCCAACGTCCAGAAGCGCCCCGCCGCCTAGTTCCGGTTTCAGAAGTCTTGGCACGTTTCCGATAAGATAACAGAGATTTGCAGTAAGAGTCATAGGTTCTCCGATGGCTCCTTGGGTCAGTACCTGACGGATCGTGTTCCACATAGGCATATACCGGACCCACATAGCTTCAGCCAGAAGCACACCTTTCTCCCGGGCCAGCCGGATCATTTCTTCTGCCTGTTTCTGATTTACTGCAAAAGATTTCTCACATAATACATTTCTTCCATGAGCAATGAGCATTTTCACATTCTCATAGTGTTCCGACATAGGACTGGCCACATAAACCAGATCCACATTCTCATCTGCCGCCATCTCCTCGTAGGAACCATAGGCTTTTTCGATCTGAAAGCGTTCTGCAAAAGCTTCTGCCTTCTCCAAGCTTCTGGAAGCCACCCCATAGATCCTGGCTTCTTTCATCTGAGCCACTGTTTCCGCCATAGTTGCCGCAATATTTCCTGTACTTAAAATACCTACTCTCAACTGTTCCATTTTTATACCTCCCTGTTCCTCTATGTTTTGCTATTCTCTTCTGTTTTATCGAACCTTCTCTTTAAAGTTTTAGGATCTTTCGGTCAATCCATATTCCTCAGCCAGGCTTTCCAGCCCTTCCAGAACCTCTTCTCTGGAGTAATCATGCTCCTCCAGGAAATCATCCTCAAATTCATCTAAATGCTGATAAAAATCCGCTACCATGATCCCGTATCCCGGTGTATTCTCGGGGAAATCTCCCAGAAGAATATTTTCCGCTTCATTGATCTCTCCCCGGTCTGCCATCTCCAGGATCCGGGCATAGAGCTTTTCTTCCTCTGTCCGCTCTTCCTCCACAGGCAGTTCATAGCGGACCTCCCGCTGTCCCGTCAGGACCAGAGCCAGGCCCCGGACCACATCATTGATCATACGCATAAGATAATCCTGTTTAACACCCATGTCGCGCCTTCCTTTTTCCCTTTTTATAAGACTTTAATCGCAAATTTGATCACGCCGTCCTGTTTCTTTTCAAAGATTTCATAAGCCTCCATAATATGTTCCAGAGTCGTCCGGTGGGTGATCAGCGGGCTGGTATCCAGCTTTCCCTGTTGGATCAGCTCCATGATCTGATCGCAATAGCAGCCGTCTACCCCTCCTGTCTTAAAGACCAGGTTCTTTCCATACATGGAAGGCAGGGGCAGCCGCTGGTCTTCTTCATACATTGCCACCAGAGTTACCACTGCATTTGGCCTTGCGATCTTCCAGGCCGTCTGAAAGGTATCTTTTCCTCCTGCCGCTTCAAAGACCCGGTCTGCTCCCCGTCCGTAAGACAGCTCCCGGATCCAGGCTTCCAGATCCTTTTCTGAAATTTTACCGGGATTTATGCAGAAATCCGCCAGGTGGTTTTCCTTTGCCACTTTCAGCCGGTTCTCGTCGGTATCCAGGGCAATGATCTTACCTGGGTCATAAAGTCTGGCGCACATCATGGTACAAAGTCCCGCAGGTCCTGCCCCGATCACCGCCACAGTGTCTCCTTTGCTGATCTCTCCGATCCTGGCAGCCCAGTAACCGGTAGACAGAAGATCCCCGGTGAAAAGAGCGGCTTCATCTGACACACTGTCGGGGATTTTAGTAAGACCGTTGTCTCCATAAGGGATCCGCACATACTCCGCCTGTCCTCCGTCGATCCGGCACCCCAGGGCCCAGCCGCCCAGAGGATCGCTGCAGTTATTTACAAAGCCTCTCTCACAGTAAAAGCAGCTTCCGCAAAAAGTCTCCACATTCACCGCTACCCGGTCTCCCGGTTTTACCTTTTTCACTTCTTTTCCGATTTTCTCCACCACGCCCACAAACTCATGGCCCAGGATAGTTCCCGGCACAGCATTTGGCACTGCTCCATGTTTGATATGGATATCGCTGGAACAGATGGTGGTAAGGGTCACTTTTACCAAAACATCGGTATCCTTTTCCAAACAGGGTTTTGGCCGTTCTGTAAGGACCAGTTTTCCTTTTTCTTCAAAAACAACCGCCTTCATAGTTGCCGCCTTTCTTTTACTACTGAATCTTCTCCAGTTCCTCCATCCAGATCCGCACACAGGCGTCGCTTGGCATCCGGAGGTCTCCTCTTGGAGATACGGCTACGCTTCCCACTTTAGGTCCATCGGGAAGACAGGAACGCTTGAACTGCTGGGCAAAAAATCTGGAATAAAAGGTCTTCAGCCACTTCATGATCACTTCCGGCTCGTAAACGCCGGCAAAAGCCGCCTTTGCCATGCGGTAGATCTTACCCGGTCTGAAATGGAAACGGAGCATCTGGTATAAGAAGAAATCATGAAGCTCATAAGGCCCTACCAGATCTTCCGTCTTCTGAGAGATCACTCCATCCTTTGGTGGAAGAAGCTCCGGGCTTACCGGAGTATCCAGGATATCCAGAAGGATCTGGGACAGTTTTTCTTCTTTGCAGGTATCTGCGTAATACCGTACCAGATGGCGGACCAGAGTCTTTGGCACTGAAGCATTTACTCCATACATGGACATATGATCCCCATTATAGGTAGCCCAGCCAAGAGCCAGCTCTGAAAGGTCTCCCGTTCCTACTACCATGCCTCCCTGCTGGTTGGCAATATCCATGATCACCTGGGTACGCTCCCTGGCCTGGGAGTTTTCGTAAGTCACGTCATGAACATTTTCATCATGGCCGATATCTGAAAAATGCTGAAGCACTGCTTTCTTGATATCCACTTCCATAAGGGTTGCTCCCAGCCGTCTGGTCAGTTCGCAGGCGTTGGTATAAGTCCTGTCCGTGGTGCCGAAGCAGGGCATGGTCACCGCAGTGATATGCTCTCTTCCCATTTCCAGAAGATCAAAGGCCCTGGCAGTAACCAGGAGAGCCAGTGTGGAATCCAGACCTCCTGAGATTCCCAGCACCGCTCTTTTGCAGTGGGTATGCTCCAGCCTCTTCTTCAGTCCCATAGCCTGGATCATCAGGATCTCATTACAACGCTTGTCTCTTTCTCCCCGGCTGTCCGGCACAAAAGGATTTGGATCGATAAACCGCTCCAGCTTTGTCTCCTCCACAGGAAGGGAAAACTCTACTGTGAGATATCCTTCTCTCTTTTCCTCATGCCAGGTAGAGATCCTTCTCCGTTCTTCTGATAAACGGTTGATATCCAGAACTGCCTCTGCTGACTGGTTCTGGAACATTTCCGCCTCTTTTAACACCACACCGTTTTCACAGATCAGGTGCTGGCCCCCGAAAACCAGATCCTGGGTAGACTCTCCGTATCCGGCAGTAGCGTAAATATAGGCGCACAGCAGTCTGGCAGACTGGCTCTTTACCAGCTCCCGTCTGTAGTCGGCTTTCCCTACAGTCTCATCACTGGCGGAGAGGTTTACGATCACATTTGCCCCGGCCATGGCGTGAGCTACGCTTGGAGGAGCAGCCGCCCACAGATCCTCGCAGATCTCCGCAGCCACAGTAAGGCCCGGCATTTCCCTGCAGGAAAACAGCATTTTTTCCATCACAGGCACCTGCTTTCCTCCCAGTTCCGTATATCCCCAGAGATTTTTCCCGGAAGAAAAATGCCTTGCCTCATAAAACTCTCCATAATTCGGCAGGTACTCCTTGGGAACCAGACCCAGGATCTCTCCCTGGTTTATGGCTGCCGCCACATTATAAAGCTTCCCATGATATACATAGGGCAGCCCCAAAAAGATCAGCCCGGGCACATCTTTTAATTCCTCTGCAGCTCTTAAAAGCTGCTCCCTGGCACTGCCAAGGAGAGTCTCCTGCCAGAACAGATCCTGACAGGTATAGCCGGTAATAGAAAGCTCCGGGAATACCAGGATCCTGGCTCCTCTCTGAGAAAGCTCCCTGGCTTTCTTAATGATCTCATCTGTATTATGAATACAGTCGGCCACACGGACATCAATAGCTGCCGCTGCCGCCTTTATAAATCCATCTTTCATCTTCCGCCAAACCTCTCTTTTATCTTTTACATTCCTTTAAGATCCGTTTCAGTTCCTCTACGGTAAAGGTATAATTTTTATTACAGAAATGACAGTTCATCTCGATTTCTTTTCCTTCATCGATCATTTCCTGAATGTCTTTTTTTCCAATACTGATCAGAGCTCTCTCCACTCTCTCCTTGCTGCAGTTGCAGTGGAACTGAGTAGGGATCCTGTCGTTAAATTCAATATCAAATCCTTCCAGCAGAAGTTCCAGAAGGCTTTCCGGCGTATGTCCCTCTTCCAGAAGTGCTGTAACAGAAGTCACTTTCTTCAGATTTTCCTCCAGCCGGCTGATCACTGCTTCCTCTGTGAACGGCATAAGCTGGATAATAAAGCCTCCTGCCTGTTTCACAGTATTGTCCTTTTCCATCAATACGCCCAGACCCACAGAAGAAGGCACCTGCTCGCTGGTGGCAAAATAATAGGTAAGGTCCTCTGCGATCTCGCTGGTCTGGAGCACAGTCTGGCCCACATAAGGCTCTTTCATACCCATGTCCTTGATCACGTTCATAAAGCCCACGCCTACGGCACCTGCCACATCCAGTTTTCCCTGGGCATTGGCGTGAAGGACCACATTGGGATTTCCCACATATCCCTTTACGTTTCCCTTGGAATCTGCAGTAACGGTAATGCCCTCCAGGGGACCTCCCGCCTTGATCTGCAGGGTCAGCAGGTCTTTCTCTCCTTTCATCATCACGCCCATCATGGCTCCCGCTGTAAGCAGACGGCCCAAAGCCGCCGTAGCCACCGGACTGGTATTATGGGCTGCTCTGGCATACTCCACCAGGTCCCTGGTAGTAGCCGCAAATGCCCTGATCTGATAATTAGCCGCTGTGGCCCTTACAATATAATCTCCCATATTTTAAATCTCCTCTTTATATCTTAAATATTTTTCTTTCCCTTTTCTCTGGCAAGTATATAGATCCTCTCACTGTTCTCTTTCACCGGATTCCTGGTAAAGGCGTCATAGGCGTCTATAAATTCCATCCCTGCCTTTGACAGCAGCTCCTTCACCTTTTCCAGAGGATAGGCCTTCTGATAATGAGTCTCTTCATATTTTCGATAGAGAGTCTCCCCGTCCTTTTCCACCGGGATAAAAAGAGCCAGATCATATTCGTTGATCTGTTCCTCTGGATCGTAATAATTATCCCAGATAAAGCTGGCGTCTTCCCGGTCCTCGGCTATGGTAGTATCTCCCAGAATCTCTTCATATTTGTATTCTGTATTCAGGTCAAAAATAAAAATCCCACCGGGATCTAAATAATTGTTTACCAGCCGGAACACCTTCAGCAGATCCTCTGCTTCCGTTATATAATTCATGCTGTCGCAGACAGATACCACTGCCCGGACAGTACCGTAAAGTTCAAATTCCCGCATGTCCTGAAGGAGATAGAGAATGTCCTGTCCCTCTTCTTCCTTTTTCTCCATGGCGATCTCCAGCATGTCCACAGAGTTGTCCACACCGATCATATCGTATCCCCTGCCTGCCAAAAGACGGGTCATGTTTCCTGTCCCGCAGCCCAGCTCCAGGACCAGTCCGTCCCGGATCCCCTGGTCTTCTAAAAGCCCGGCAAGATATCCGCACCACTCTTCATAGGGAATATTGTCCATAAACAGGTCATAAACCCTGGCAAAACTCTCATAAGAACTCATAGATTTCTCTCCTTATTTATTCTTCCTAATACTACCATGAAACGAAGGAGGTGGCAAGGCGGAGGAATTTTTTACTGAAGCCGGAAAATCCATCAAATTATCCAACAGAAATCTTAATGATAATTTAACTTGTCTGAAATCTTTAATTCTTAAATTCTTATTTTCTTTTCTTTATTATAAAATCAGAAACAATTTTTGAAAGGAGGAAATCTATGAAAAGGCAACTTATTTTGACTGTTTTCACCTGTCTAAGTTTACTGATATCTCTGCCAGGCTGTTCAATAAACAGAAATTCTTCTGATGCGCCCCCAGCAGCTGCTGAAGAAATAGCGGAACCTGACACGAATAATAGTCCAACGGCTGATACTACAGATCCTGTAGACAATACCTCTTCCGGAAATAATCCCTCTGCAAATCCTGATGCTCCAACAGAATCTCCGGAAATTCTAAGTACGGAAGGCTTTGTAATGTCAGTAGATGGAAATACTATGTATGTAGATTTGGAAAATACCGGCGGACGGACTTATCCAGGAGAAGGGGAAGACAGAAAAGTAGCATTTGATATATCTAACGCAGAGCAGATTCAAACAGATATCTCCGAAGTATATCCGGCTAGAAGCAATCTTATTCGGTCAGGCATACATGTGGATATAGAATATTACGTTCAGAACGGAATAAATATTGCGACAAAATTAACATCAAACAGTCAGGAATTAGGACCTATTACTTATCTTTCTGTGGGTTATATAACCGCTATTACTGACTCTTCAATTACTGTAAAAGTTACAGAGTTTGATAATGCAGGTGAAACTCTTGATTTTGATCTGTCCCATTGCGAACCTATTTCAGAAAATATCTCCATAGATGATCTTGTCACTGTTACCTACTATATAGAACAGGATATCAATTATGCTATGGGCGTTATGTGTTAATACTTTATTCAAGAGAGAATCTCTTAACAAATGAGATTCTCTTTTTTATTCCCCAAATTTCATGTAATCCCTTCCTGTCAATAAGTAAATATCACAAAACTGCAACATTTTCCTGGAAAATTGAAATAATGGTGAGACCTTCCCCTGCTATGATAAAACCATCAAAAAAACAGACACCTATGGGAGGTAAAACTTATGAAAAATAAATCTGATCTCTATAAATTCTACATATCCGCAGCCCTCCTGGCCCTGGCTTTTCTCACCACTCTGGCAAGGTTCCTTCAGATACTTGAAAGCCTGGCAGTAAACGGAGGAATCTTTCTCTTCCTGTCTGGTCCCGGCCTGTGGCTTTTTGTCAAAAATATGAACTCTCTGCATCGGAAAAAGGAACTTCTCCCTACAATTCCCGCCGGTCAGACTACAGCAGTATAAAATTTCTGACAGATTATCCATAAAGATTGAAAAAAATATAGAACAGAAAGAAGGCATATCTCATGACACTGACAAAAAGATTCGAAGAAAATAAACTGACCATCATTGGAACCGCTATTCTCCTCCTGCTTCTGGCTATAGGATTCCAAAGCGGGATCTTCTCTTCCCGGGAAGCCATGGAGCAGTTTCTCCGTCAGACAGGAGTCCTGGCTCCACTGTGTTTTCTCCTGCTGCAGACTATACAGGTAGTGATCCCGATAGTTCCCGGAGGCGTCAGCTGTATCATCGGCGTGGCGATGTTCGGCCCCCTGTACGGCTTCTTTCTGAACTATGCCGGAATGGTCACAGGTTCTGTGATCAGTTTTCTTCTGGTAAGGCACTATGGACAGGCCTTCCTTTTAAAGTTTGTATCGGAAGAAACCTTTCAGAAATACATTTCCTGGACAGAAAAGGGAAAGAAATTCGATGTATTCTTTCTTCTGGCCTTGATCCTTCCAGGTATGCCTGATGATCTGTTATGTCTGATAGCAGGACTGACTTCCATGTCCATGAAAAAATATCTGGTTTTCATCCTGCTGGGAAGACCCTTCTCCCTGCTGGCCTACAGCCTGGGCGGCTCCCTGATCCAGGGAAATCTCACCGCTCTGTTTTAAAAATCTGAAATATTTACCGGAGGCCTCTTATGTACAAAATTTTATCCCTGACCCACTGCAAAAAAATTTTTCACAGCTTTCTTTCCCTGCTGCCCCAGTTACTTTTATTTGAGCTGGCCTTTAAAGTCCTTTCCCTATTCTTTTTCATTCCTGGGGTCAAAAAACTGATGGTCATGATGCTGGAAATAGCCGGAGATACCAGTCTGTATAACTACCATATGCTTCAGATCCTTTGCAGCCTTCCGGGAATTGCTGCCATTATCCTGCTCCTCTGCCTTTCCGTTTTCCTGGCATATTTTGAGTTTTCCTTTATCTTTACTTCCTTATATCGGAGCTATGCCGGATTTCCTTTTTCTCTGAAGGATACTCTGAAGACCTCTGTATATTCTATATCTTCCTTAAATTTCAGCGATATCCCAGGGCTCTTTGTATATGGGATCCTGCTCCTCCCTTTTCAGGATCTCTATCTGGCGCCCTCGGTTATGCCCCATCTGGAAATTCCAAATTTCATTACCGGAGAGCTGTCTAAGCGGTGGTATGGAAATTTTGTTCTGGACCTGGCTTATGCCCTCTTATTTGTCCTGTTTCTTCTGCTGCTTTTCCTTCTTCCGATTATGGTCCTGAAGGGAAAAAGTTTCCGAAAAAGCTGCAAAGAAAGTATCTTTACCTGGAAAAAAGCGGGAATAAAAGGTGTTCTTATCCTGGGTATCCTTATCGCCCTGTGGCAGCTGCTTTTTGGAAAATCCGGTATCCTGCCAGGAGATTTTTCCTCTGTTATAGACGAAAATCCCCTGAAAACCCTGTGCCTGCTTTTCTTCTCCGGAAAGGCACAGGAAACAGCCTTCACCGGCGTACTGGTCTGGAGCCTCCGCTGTATTCTTTCCCTGGGATTTTCTGCACTTCTTGCAGGGATCTTACTTCCCTTTCCAGAAGAAACCGGGCCTGTGCTTTTATCCTCAGCCGGGCTTTCTGCTCAGACTCCTTCTAGAATAGAAACTTTTCTATCTTCCAGGATCCGTAAAATCCAGGCATATTTCCGTCCTCTTTTCAGGGAGGTTCCCCTTCTGAAAAAGTTCTGGATCCCTATGGTCCTTCTGGTCCTTGCCGCCGGCCTTTCGGCCATGTATCAGTACGCTCAGGAACCTCCCGCTGTCCACAGGCCGCTGTCCATCGGTCACAGGGGCAGCGATCTGGGTGTGGAAAATACCCTGGAGGCAGTAAAAGGAGCGATTGATTCCGGAGCAGATTTTGCAGAAGTAGATATCCAGCTGACAAAAGACCAGGTTCCTGTAGCCGCCCATGATGACAACCTGAGCCGTATGGCAGGCCGGTTTAAAAATATCAGCAGCCTTACTCTGAAAGAACTTCAGTCCATCTCCCTGTCTCAGTATGGCATGGAAGGACAGGTTCCCACCCTGGAGGAGCTGCTCCGGCTTTCCAAGGGAAAGATCCGTCTGCTCATCGAATTAAAAGCGGTTTCCGGAAAAGAACGGGAAATCCTTGTAGATCAGATCCTGGCTCTGATCGAGAAATACGATTTTGAAAAAGACTGTATCCTTATGTCTCTGGACTTCGACCTGATCCAGCTTGTCCGCCAGAAAAATCCGTCCTTAAAGACCGGCTGCTGTATGTTCGGAAACCTGGGCAAGACTACAGTGGAGGACCTTCTTTCCCTGGACTGCGACTTTGTAGTCATTGAAGAAAACATGGTCTCCAACAGCTTTATCTCCTCCTGCCGCCGGGCCTGGCTCCCGGTATATGTCTGGACCGTAGATATGGAAGAAAATATGAGAAAGTATCTGGATATGGGGGTAAACGGCCTGATCTCCGACAAGCCTTATCTGGTCAAAGAAGTGCTGGAAGACTATTCTTTCCAGGGAATTCCCGCTGGAGAAGATTATTATTTCTCTTAAAAAATTTCTGACAAAAAGAAGGACTGGAGCTTTCGGATCTGTATGGAGAACGGCTGCTCGCTGTAAAAGAGGATCTCTGAAAAAGGCCCTGGCATTGTCTTAAGATCCTGATCCTTTTTCCTCATTGAGCGCGCACAAAAAAGAAAGAGGCCATTCCCGGTAGATCCAGGCTTTATAAAAGCCATGATCCCCCGGGATGGTCTCTTGTTTTTTATCAGAGGAACAAAATCAAGATTATTCTCTTATATCTTCCATCTTATGAAATTGCCACTCCAAAGTGTTCCATATTGTATTTATTAATCTCATCAATTACAATAGGTTCTACATGAGGATAAATAGTTCCAGGGCCTCCATATGTAATTCCAGGCCAGTATCCTTTCAGATTTCCATAGGCCTCGCAGGCCCGGCGGGTTTCCTTTCGTATCTCCTCTTCTGTGGCGTCCTCCCGGTCGATGACAGAATCTACACCGCCCATAAGAAGCATCCGATCTCCCACTTTTTCAGAGATAGCCGGAATATTATTGGTATTCAGAACCCCCTGCCAGATATCCACGCCGATTTCCGCCATATCTTCTACAATCGGCTCCATAAAAGAATCTCCGTGATGCATAACGATCACACCCTGTGAATGGAGATAATCATAAAGTTTCCTGTATGGTTCTTTAAAGAACTCTCTCCATACCTCCGGAGACATAAACATGCTGGTCCTGGATCCCCAGTCATCATGGGACATAATGCAGTCCGGATGGAGATGTTCCACGATCAGTTTCATATAGGTAAGACGATATTCACAGATCACATCGATCAATTCATGCATAGCTTCCGGCTCAAGAAGGAAGTTCACTAAAGTATCTTCAAAAGTCATAAGCATATGAAGCTGTTCAAAAATACCTGTTCCCATAACAACCATAGTCAGATATTTATCCTGATCGATCTTGCTTTTTGCTTCCAGGGCCTCTTCCCACCCCTCTGCGCATTTTCCTGCCAGATCCGGAACTTTAACATATTTTTTCCACTCTGTAATATCCTTAATAACCTGATTTTCCTCTGTTACATAGGGCACTGCCGCCGGCGCATCCTCAGGAAACATGATATAGGTGCCCCACTGATCATAAGAATTGGTTCCTCTGACCCGGTTTCCTCTCAGCAGTTTAAAACAAGGATCTCCTGGAATTGTCCGGAACATGGTCAGTGAATTACACAGACATTCCGGTTTTCCATCCTTTTTTAAAGTTTCCAACAGATTTTGTTTTGGTGTCAACATAATTTATTCTCCCTTCTCTATATAATTTTTCATAATAAACATAGAAAATCTTAAATATAAATTTTTTATTGGCTTTGCCATATCGGCAGCTGCAAGTCCGGTAATCTCTTTAATCTTTCTGAGGCGGTAAAACAAAGTGCTCCGTCCTATATACAACTGAGCGGCAGTAGCCACTGTATTGCGCTCATTCAAAATATATTTGCAAAGAGTTTCATAAAGTTCTGTATGGTTTTCTTTATCATATTCTCTCAGCATTTTAAGCTCACAGGCGCACAGTTCTTCCGGCTCAAACTGAGATCCGCAGAGATCCCCGATATAATCCATTACAATCTCCTCAAACATATAATACCACTTTGTATCATTCCGTCTGCGGCAGTATTCCAAAGCAACAGAGGCCTGGTGATAGTAATGGCTCAACCGGGTAAAATCATCAAAAACATTGCTAAATCCTGCTTTAAAAATCCCATCTCTAAGAATACCGGCCATTTCTGAAGTATAGTCTTTATTTACAGACAGATTGATGATTATGCATATCTGGTTCCCTATGAAAAAGGCTCTGCTTCCAGGAACCTTTGTTTCCACATAATTACATAAACTGGCTGCGGACCCGGGATTTCCTTCCTGTTCTTCCCCGTCTGTGCGTATGCAGACATAATGATCTGTTAATGTCCATTTACACTGGGAAATCCTGCTTTCAATCTCCGAATTTGTAAAGCTTTTACCCTGGACCATGCTTTCCAGCATCTGATACAAGGCCCGTTTATATGGAATATCCAAATGTCCCCGTCTGGACAATACCATACGGATCAGCTTTGCCAGATATTCCGCAGAGGCAAACTGACCAGGTTTTAAGGGATTGTCAATCTCACAGATTACCAGCCGCCCCTCATAAGTCCCGTTATCGTCCCGGATATTTACATATATATCTCTGTATCCCCTAAGTTCCGCAGAATAAATATGGGCTCCTTCTGTAGTCAGCGTATGGAGATATTCCCGGTTTGTACGAAAATCATTCAGATCCTCCAGGGGAGTGATCAGCTGACCGGTCTGTTCATCTTTCTCCCATGCGATCATTTCTTCCCGCCATACAGGGCAGGAAATCACCTGTAACTGAGAATCATGGACAAAAAGGGGATTCTCGAAATAGGAACAGCTGATCTGGCACAGTTCATCCACACTTCCTTCCTGAACGATAATATTCTGTAATTTTTCCGCCCAGGACTCGTGTTTATGAAAAGCTTCCTGACATCGGTTCATCAGATCCAGAATATCTGTTTCCTCTGGCAGCTGCAAAATACTGTGAACGCCCGTTTTCCATCTTTCCGGAATTTCCCCCAGTACGATCAGAGAACAATGCTGCTCCGGGAAAATACTCTGTAAATCCTTTTCTTTAAGGATATATACATACCGGGAAAGCAGCTCTCTGCTACTATTATAGAAATAAACCCCTTCTAAAGTCTGGGCATCCTGCCCTCTGTAAAATTTTATATCCTGATATTGTTCTATAAGCTCATCTGCAAGGATCTGCAAATTCAAGAAAAATCTAATATCTCTGTTCATCTTGTCTCTGTCTGTTTTCTTATTTTCAGGAACGGGCGGCAATTTCAGCTGCATACTGTTCTACTTTATCTTTTGTAAGTTTAAAACCAAAGAGCAGCGCAATAACAGCAACTATCAGAGCAATGGCAGGAATCACCATAAACCCGATACTTATGGCGTTTTTCAGTCCTTCAGGAGTCTCCGCCGGATTAATATCCGCACTGAAATTTCCCATAGCCAGACATGCTGAAATAATAATTCCTCTGGTCATAATAGAGACTTTTAAAGGTACATTCTGCAGTCCGCTGATCCATCCTGCCGCATTTTTTCCTGTTTTCCATTCGCTATATACAATGGTATCTCCATAAAGTGCCGGTGTGCATGCATAAGTAATACCATAACCGAACATTGCCACACTCATCAGTACGATTACCAGAGTAACATTGTTATAAAACAGATAAGAAACGATCAGGAGGATTGCCTGGACAGCCATAACGCCTATGGTAGTAGTTCTGGTAGTAAAACGGTTGCTCAATGCTTTGCTGAGGTATGCCCCGATCACGCAGAAAATATTTGTAACCAGCATATAAGCGGACAGCAATCCATCATCTACAGCTATATACGTAAAATAGTAAGTCGCAACTCCCATAAGCACAAAATTAAACATAAACTTCGCAAGATCAGCGATTAAAAGGGCGATCAGAGGAGGATTCTGAAGCAGAGCCCGGATCAGATCCATGCCTCCGGTTCTGTTCTTATCTTTTTCCTGTTTCCGGGACTTTTCCTTAGGCTGCGCTTCCTGTACTTCCTCATAGCCGTCAAACATACGGAAATGAACATAGTACAGAACCGCCATAATACAGCCAAGGACAAATGCCGCTGCGCCATATTGGTTTACCTCTCCGATAAATCCAGCCATAACCGCAGCCAATCCTGGTCCTACATAAGAGAAAATAACTTTAGAGAAGTTCGCCCAAGCAGCCCTGGTAGAGGAAAGCTGGGAACGCTCTTCAGGCGTTTTCCCTGCTACGGAGATCATAGATACATTAGCTACATAAGCGAAATTCCACGCCACATGGCTGGCAATGGCCGCCACTATGATAATAATAGCAGAAATCCATCCGTCTCCGATCTTTACAAATTGGAACGCATACAAAAAGGGCACCAGCCACGGTATGACAACCAGCCAGGAGCGGTAGCGTCCCCATTTCAGAGGCTTAATGCTATTGAGGATCGCCCCGTAGATCCAGGAAAGAACTGCGTCTACCGTACTGGATATAGTAGTGATCAAAGTTACCATCGGCAGACTGAACTGGGCCAGATTTGTTAAAAAGAAACTAAAATAGTAGCTTTCAATATTGGACATCAATGTAAAGCCACAGTCTCCTACTCCATAAAAACGTTTCAGCATTTTGCTGAGCCCTTTTTTGGGGACTTTCTTTTCTTCTTTCATTACGAATTCCTTTCTTCCGTAGTCGAAATCATGTTTCACGCAGCTTCCATGAAACACATTGCTCAGTTAGCCATTATGCATAATTGCTTTATTCTCTATTCATGTTATTTGTGCACGAATAACATGAACCTGTAATTAGAATTTAGCATAACTACTTTACTAAAATCAATATAAAGATATAAAATAGACAGATTTGTCAAAATTTTAAATTCTGAAAAGAATTTGAAGACAATGTGTTCAATAAAACTGTAGAAACTTTTATAACCGTGGCGAACCCTTGGACTAGGTTCTTCTTTTCCGGATCCTGGAAACCTTCTCATCAGCTTGTCGAACCAGATCACCCCGGATTTCTCTGAATATTTGTGTGTTAATAATCCCGATCCTGAAGTCCCAGTTTTTCTTGAGTTTCTGAAAAACCCCGGCACTTTCTGAAAACCCTGATCCT
>DWUX01000161.1 GCA_019120545.1 Candidatus Blautia stercoripullorum
ATATTTATACATTTTATTGCTCAGTCTGCGTCGCTTTGAGCCTAGGGTCTCAAAGCTATACTCGACAAATTCACATGAAATGTATAAATATTCTGATATATTATGAATACAGCAGTTCCTTCCTGTTAATCCTGATTTTCAAAATGTACTTCTTTTTTATACAATGCCCGTTCCTCCATCAGATCTTTAAATCCCGGCTGATCCGCTTTTCCCTTAAGTTCGTCCATATATTCCACATAATCGCAGATATATACCGTTACTGTGGAAATGTCATGTCCATATATGGGGAGTGCTTCAGAGTTTCCTCCCATCTCTGCCATCCGGATCATCTTGCCATCTGCATCCAGCAGGACAGCGTAATAATCTGCCGGATCCGCCTCTTCTGTATAGAGTTCCTTTACCGAAATTTCAAAAGGTGTTGCCGTCACAGATTCCAGGCCGATCCCCTGTTCATTTGTTTCATTGATCTCTACAGTCTGTACCCTGGAATCGTCAGGGCTTACTTCTATCTGGAACTCCCAGTTGCCGTCTACAAACCACTGCTCATGAATATTCGGCCAGGTATCCCATCCTTCTTCTTGGGCAGCAGCCTCAATCTCTTTCATTACTTTCTCCCACTGCTCATCCGACATAGCTTCCAGCTCTTCCTGAGTATATCCTATGTCAAGAGTATCCGGATTTTTCAGATCTCCTATCACCTGGCTGATCTTCAGGTCTACCTGGATATTTTCTCCTGCTTCTGCTCCGCTGCCTGGCAGATCCAAACGGACCACACCCTCATATGTGTAGTCATCCACATAGTCTCCTGTAGAATAGGCAAAAACATAGTCCGGCTCCGATCCAAAACTGTACTCCGCCTGGCCTTCCAAAATCAATACAAGTCCGGAGCTTTCCTCTCGCGTCTCCTCAAAAGGTGTCTCCGACTCCATCGCATAGGAAATGTACAACGCCTTGGGGCTGCAATAAATTTCTGAAAGCGTCATAGTGATCCCGCTGCTGCTGGCAGTAAGAGATTCCCCTGCTTCTCCCGCAGGCTTTACATAGTTTTCATAATCTCCTTTAAACTGCAGCTTTTCCTCCTGGGATTTAAAAATACTTCCTACAACAGGCAGATTCGACGCCCATACGGGATTAGCCGCACATACGCCAAAGAACAATGCTCCGCAGGCAGCCACTGTCCCTCCTATGGCTGCTCCGGTCTTCAGAAGACTTCTCTTTTTCACCGGTTCCGGTTTCTGTTCTATCTGTTTCAGTGTCTCTTCAAATCTTTTATGAAAAACAGCGTTCGGACCGGGTCCGTTCCATTTTTCCCTGTTCAGCATGTCACTTCCTCCTTATCACCTAAAAGCTCTCTGAGTCTGGCTCTGGCCCTGTAAAGGCGAGTCTTCACTGTAGACTTTCCTGTTCCCATGATCCTGGAAATTTCTTCAATAGAAAATCCGTCGATATAAAATAATGTAACCGCTACTCTCTGTTCCCTTGAGAGAAGCAGGATCGCCTGATACAGCTCCGAATAAGAAGCCGCCTGCTCTGCCTCTTCCTGATCCATATACTCCTCATAAGCCACAATCTTCTTCTGATGTCTCTGGATCCTATAACATTCATTAAGAAGGATCCGCACAAGCCAGCTTCTGAAATACCGGTCTTCTCTGAGAGAAGGCAGATTTTCGTAGGCTTTCAGAAGAGCTTCCTGGACTGCATCCGCCGTATCTGCCTCATTGCGCAGAACAGAAAGAGCTGTGTGATACAGCATTTCCTCCGACGCCCTTACCTCTTCTATAAACTCCTCTTTCTTCATGGTCTCTCCTCTGTCATCTTTTTCCTTCATACCCGGCCGGGTCATTTTCAAACAGTTTTCCTGTTTACATAGATTAGATGGATAAGTGGGGAAAAAGGTTCCCTGAAAATTTTATCTTTATAGATTTTTAACCTGGCCCGCAGCAGGCATAGAAAAGCGGCCCATCCTACAAGATCGGCCGCTTTCATATTCTTCTATAAAATTTTCTCTAACATCAGTGCTGAAGGGATTAATTTTTCCTGCTCCTGAACAGAATAAACAGCACCGCGCTGACTCCCATTAAAATGGGGTAATAAAGATAAGGCATGATCTCCACAGGAGATATTGCCGCCATTCCCGCTGCTGTGAGAAGCTGGGCGCCGTAGGGGATCACTCCCTGTCCCACAGAGGCAAAGATATCCAGAAGGGAAGCGCTCCTTTTCGGGGAAATATGGAATTCATCGCTGATCTCCTTGGCAATAGGACCTGCCATAACAATAGCCACAGTGTTATTCGCTGTACAGCAGTCTACCAGGAACACCAGAATGGAAATCCCCAATTCTCCTCCCCTGGCGCCGCTGATCCTGCTTTTGATCACACTTAAGATAAATTGAATGCCGCCGTATTCCCGGACCAGAGCCACAATGGCTGCCACGATAATGGAGATCACTGTAATATCATACATACTGGTGACCCCTTCTCCCATTTTCTGGAACAATTCTCCGAAGGCAAAGGCTCCCGTTGCAACTCCCACGATAGCTGAGAGAATGGTTCCTGCGATGAGGATGATAAAGACGTTGACTCCGATCAGCGCTCCGATGAGCACCACCAGATAGGGGATTACTTTTATGATCTCATACTCATAGGAAGATTTATCCAGGACCAGGTTCCCTGACTGAGCTCTTGCCACAAAGAAAAAGATCACTGCAGTTATGATGGCTGCAGGAAGGACAATGAGAAAGTTTTCCTTAAACTTATCTTTCATCTCACATCCCTGGGTCCGTACCGCCGCAATAGTGGTATCGGAGATCATAGACAGATTATCTCCGAACATAGCTCCGCAGACCACCGCTCCCAGGCAGAGAGGGGCTCCCAGACCAGTTTCCTGGGCGATTCCCACGCCGATAGGCGCCATAGCTGTAATAGTCCCCACTGAGGTGCCCATAGATACAGAAATGAAACAGCCGATCACAAACAGCCCCATCACTGCAATAGACGGAGGCATAAGGGAAAGGCCCAGATTTACAGTGCTCTCCACTCCTCCTGCTGCGCTGATCGTGCCGGAAAAGGCCCCTGCCGCCAGAAAGATCAGACACATGGTCACAATATTTTCTTCTCCGATCCCTTTAGATATGATGGTAAGCTTATCGGAAAACCGCAGCCTCCGGTTCTGACAGAAAGCCACGGTAAGGGCGATAAGGAATCCCACAATGGCAGGCATGGTATAAAAGTCCCCGGATAAAATCCCCGCGCCTAAAAAGATTACCAGAAATACCCCGATAGGCAGCAGCGCCCGGGGATTCCCTTTACTTCTATCTCTCATATTCTCCTCCTTTATGGAAGGAAAAAGGCCGCCCTAAAAGCCGGACAAGGAAATACCAGTCTCTTTCCTCTCCTGCGTTTTATTAGGCAGCCTTATCCATTTTTCTTTATTTTATTCTTGCGAGCAACGAGCCAAGCGGACATGCTTGCGTGTCCATTTGGCGACTGCCGCAAGGGTCAAATACTCCGTTGCTTCTTACATCGGGATATTTGACTGATGGTATTATTCAGTTATCCTGATATGTTTTCCTGCTTATACGTTAATCTCCGCTGTCATGCCCAGCACGTCTTTGTTGGCTTCCAGCACAGGATTTACCACGTTCTTTAAGAAAGCATCTACCTGTACGGAGGCTCTTCCTGTATATTTTGCAGGATCCAT
>DWUX01000162.1 GCA_019120545.1 Candidatus Blautia stercoripullorum
TTTGTATTGTGTCTCAAACGACATTTAATTACAATAATTTTCAAGAAATAGTTGAAATTCTGAACAAAAAGAGGTATGATAGACTTGTTTTAAATACGATTTGCAATGCCACCCAGGACAGACAGGCTGAGGCAGAGGAAATCGCAAAACAGGTAGACGCCATGATTGTCGTTGGGGGCAGGCATAGCTCAAATACCCAGAAGCTTTATGAAATATGTAAAAAGGAATGTAGAAATACTTACTATATACAGACACTTGCTGATTTGGATTCTGAACGTTTTCGTTCCGTTCAATGTATAGGTATTACAGCAGGGGCGTCAACCCCAAATAAAATAATTGAGGAGGTTTCAAAACATGTCAGAATTAAGTTTTGAACAGATGCTGGACGAGACATTTAAAACTATAAGAAATGGAGAGGTAGTCGAAGGCACAGTTATTGATGTAAAAGAAGATCAGATTATCTTAAACATTGATTATAAAGCCGACGGTATCATTACCAGAAGCGAATATTCCAATGACCAGAACCTTGATCTGAGAACGGTAGTTCATCCAGGAGATACTATGGAGGCAAAAGTATTAAAACTCAATGACGGAGATGGACAGGTGCTTCTGTCATCTAAGAGACTGGCTGCCGACAAAGGAAATAAGAGACTGGAAGAAGCCTACGAAAACAAAGAAGTACTGAAAGCAAAGGTTACCCAGGTATTAGAGGGCGGTTTAAGCGTTGTGATCGACGAAGCCAGAGTTTTTATTCCGGCAAGCCTTGTATCCGATACTTATGAGAGAGACCTGACAAAATATCAGGATCAGGAAATCGAATTTGTGATCACAGAATTTAATCCAAGAAGAAGAAGAGTTATCGGCGATAGAAAACAGCTTCTTGTTGCTAAGAAAGAAGAGATGAAGAAAGAACTCTTTGAACGGATCAAACCAGGAGACGTAGTGGAAGGCACGATTAAAAACGTGACAGATTTCGGCGCGTTTATTGATCTGGGAGGAGCTGACGGACTTCTTCATATTTCCGAAATGTCCTGGGGCAGAGTAGAAAATCCTAAAAAAGTATTCAAGGCCGGTGAAAAACTTACTGTTCTTATTAAAGAAATCAACGGTGACAAGATTGCATTAAGCCTGAAGTTCCCGGAACAGAATCCATGGCTTCATGCTGCAGAAAAATATGCGGTCGGAAATATTGTGGAAGGCAAGATTGCACGTATGACAGACTTCGGAGCTTTTATCGAGCTGGAGCCAGGTGTTGATGCGCTTCTTCATGTTTCTCAGATTTCAAGAGCTCATGTAGATAAACCTTCAGATGTTCTTAAAGTAGGGCAGGAGGTTACTGCAAAGGTTGTAGATTTCAACGAGGAAGAGAAGAAGATCAGTTTGAGCATGAAGGTGCTGGAGCCTGCTAAAGAAGAGGCTGCCGATCCGTCTCAGGAAAATGCAGAAGAAACTGTTGAAGAATAAAATTAAGTATAAAGTAATGGAGCTGAGGCATTAAATGCTGCGGCTCCATTTTAATATTTCCTGAAGATAATTATGAAGAGAAGCAGGGGACATGTCTGAAAAAGGCCATAGGGTATATGCGGCAGAAGATTTATAAGTTTCTCTGAGCAAGGGAAGAGAAGGGCTGCCGGGAGCAGATACAAAGGTTCCGGTATATTTTTTATAGCACTCAGAGGCTTTGGCTTTTCTCCTTCGGGAAGGATCTGTGTATATGGCTATACTTTTATGAATGGCTTCGTCTTCATAGGGCAGATAATAATAATTCTGATAATCAGGATAGAAGTATTTCAGGGTTCCTTCATAAAGAGGCAGTTTTATTTTGCCGCTGGTGTTTTCAAGGGATATGCGGCAAAGATCTGTTACTGCAGTAAGACGGACGGGTATGAAAAACGGAAGCTTCAGAGAAAAAAGAAGTTCTCTTTTCTGATCGCCCTCCAGAGACGCCTCCAGAATTTCCTCTGTCTTATATACAGAAAAACTTCCTGCCAAAAAGTCCTTCAGTTTCCCGAGAGGAAGAAGGGAAAGCATGCCTTTTAAATCATCTTGATTATGAAGAAGAAGCAGTTCCAGGATTTTATTTTCCCTAGATTTTTCATAAATTTGATAAAATTTTATCATTTCTTTACCTGAGAGTAAATCTTTTCTGGGATAATTCATCAAATTTTCAAATGTTTTCTGCTTATGATCCGGCATTTGCCGGAAAAAACCAGGTAGTCTCATTAATTCTCTATAAAGGTCAATCTGAGGCAGATCCCTGAACGGACTGTCAATGCCAAGAAATCTGCATCGATGGATTAAAAAGGGAATATCAAAGGATGAACCGTTATAATGGACCAGGTATTTCTTTCCGAAGGCAAGATCTGAAAAAGCTTGCAGAAGCATTGTTTCTTCTTTTTTGCTGCAGTTTTCGGCGAGATATTGTACAAGGGTCAGGGAAGCTTCTTTTTGACTTTTTACTATGGCACCGATGAGGAATACCTGACTGTTTTCAGGGCTTAATCCTGTGGTTTCTATATCGAAAAACAGGATTTCCTCAAGCTGGATTTTCTTTGGAAAAAATCCTTCTCTAATATCGACATTAATATGACAGAGAATTTCTTTATTTGTTATCATTTTAACAAAATCCTTTCAAATTGTATTGAAAATAGTACGAAAAGTGCACAATTTTTTCTAGTGATTTCTTTAAAAAGATGATATATTATATAGAAAGGAGAAAATATGGATCTAAAAATAGGAGGTTTATCTCTTTATTATATCATAAGCTGGTTTTTTATCTATAGTTTTTTAGGATGGGTATGGGAATCAGCATATGTATCTATAAAAAGCAGAAAACTTGTAAACCGAGGATTTGTGAATGGCCCTCTTTGTACAATTTATGGGGCAGGAGCTGTGACTGTTTATCTGATCTTAAGGCCTTTAAGAGAAAATTTAGTACTGTTGTATTTGGGAGGGGTGGTTGTCGCCACAGTGCTTGAATATATTACAGGCTGGATCATGGAAGCTGTTTTTCATACCAGATGGTGGGATTACAGTGATAAAAAGTTTAATCTCCACGGATATATATCCCTTGCCTCCTCATTGTTATGGGGAGTTTTTTCTGTTCTGCTTTTTAAATTGCTGCACCCATTTGTCTCCTGGATTACAAGCTTGTATCCCCAATCGGCAGGAGAAGTGGTACTGACTGTAATTATGATTCTGTATGGGGTGGATTTTGTGATTTCTTCACACGCTGCTTTCGGATTAGTCAGAACTTTTGAAAAGGCGGAGGAAATGCTGGAGGATCTGACTTCCTATCTGCAGACCACCCGACTATATGAAACAAGAGAGGAAATCTGTGAAAAGCTGGAAGGCATCCGTACTGCTATCAGACAGAAAGAAATGCTGGAACGTCTGGATGCAAAGAGAGCAGAATTTATCAGCCGCTTTGAGACAGTGATCTCGGACAATCCTTTGAAAGAAGGAAAATTCTACCAAGAAAAGAAACTGGAATTAGAGCAGCGGCTGGATGAATTTTCTAAAAAATATACAGAACTCCGCCAAAAACAGAGTATGTTTAAAAGGCGTATGGTCCGCGCCTATCCAAATCTGAAAAATGGATTCAAACGTTACATGGAAAAACATCAGGATGAAAGGACTAGATAGACGATAATCGGGCAATGTCCGGTTATACATAGATAAAGGAGGGACTAACATATGGCGTTTTTAACCTTTCGAGGCGGCGTCCATCCTTATGATGGAAAAGAGCTGTCCAAGGAAAAGCCTGTCCGGGAACTGCTTCCCGGAAAAGAACTGGTATATCCTCTGTCACAGCACATCGGTGCTCCTGCAAAGCCGATCGTGGCAAAGGGCGATCATGTTCTGGCAGGCCAGAAGATTGCAGAAATGGGGGGATTTGTTTCTGCGAACATTCACGCTTCCGTGTCAGGAACAGTGAAAGAGATTAAAAAAGTCAGAAATAATGTAGGATCCATGGTGGATGCCATCGTGGTAGAAAACGATGAAAAGTATGAAACTGTTGAGTTTCAGAAAGCAGATTCTCTGGAAGCGCTGTCCAAGGAGGAAATTCTGGAGCGGATCAAGGAAGGCGGCGTAGTGGGAATGGGAGGCGCAGGTTTCCCGACTCATGTAAAACTGGCTCCTAAGGAACCGGAGAAGATTGAATATGTTCTGGTAAATGGGGCAGAGTGTGAGCCTTATCTGACTTCTGACTATAGGAGGATGCTGGAGCAGCCAGAGTGGATCATCGGAGGATTAAAATGTATCCTGAAACTTTTCGACAATGCTAAGGGCTATATTTGTATTGAGGATAATAAACCGGATTGTATCGAGAAAATATCAGAGATGGTAAAAAATGAGCCTAAGATCGAAGTACAGACTCTTAAGACCAAATATCCCCAGGGCGCTGAGCGCTGTCTGATCTATGCGGTCAGCGGCAGGGAGATCAATTCCTCCATGCTTCCCGCAGACGCCGGCTGTGTGGTAGATAATATTGATACAGTATGTGCGGTTTACCGTGCGGTTATGGCAGGAGAACCGGTAATGGACCGTATCGTGACGGTCACAGGTGAAGCAGTAGCGGAGCCCTGCAACTTTAAAGCTAAAACAGGAACGTCTTTTGCGGATCTGCTGGAAGCTGCCGGGGGCTTAAAACAGCCTGCTAAGAAAATTATCTCCGGGGGGCCTATGATGGGCTTTGCCATGTTTGATTATCATGTGCCTGTTGTAAAGACATCTTCAGCTATGCTGTGTATGACGGAAGATGATATTTCTGAAAAAGAACCCACAGCCTGCATTAACTGCGGAAGATGTGTAAATGCCTGCCCTGCGAGACTGGTACCTGCAAGACTGGCTACCTATTCGGAACACGGACAGGCAGAACTGTTCGAGAAACATCACGGAATGGAATGTGTAGAGTGCGGATGCTGCAGCTTTGTCTGTCCGGCAAAACGGCCACTGACCCAGTCCATGCGGTCCATGAGAAAAATAGTTATGGCAAACCGCAGAAAACCGAAATAGGAGGAGAAAGTCATGAGTGAATTATTACACGTATCATCTTCCCCTCATGTAAGGTCGAAGGTGGACACCAGCAGTATAATGCTTACAGTTATTATTGCATTACTGCCTGCTACATTATTCGGAATTTATAATTTCGGACCCCACGCCCTTCTGCTTATCCTGGTGACAATAGCAGCCTGTGTGGCGACAGAAGCGGTTTATGAAAAGATCGTACATAAAAAACTTACAGTGAAGGATTACAGCGCAGTGGTCACGGGACTTTTGCTGGCGCTGAACCTTCCTCCGAAAGCTCCCTGGTGGATTGCTGTGATCGGCGGCGTTTTTGCTATTTTAGTAGTAAAACAGCTTTTCGGCGGTCTGGGCCAGAACTTTATGAACCCGGCTCTGGCGGCCAGATGTTTTCTGCTGATCTCTTTTACAGGCAGGATGACAGATTTTGCCGTACCTGACGGCGCCTGGGGAAATATTGTGGACACTGTATCAGGAGCCACCCCTCTGGCGGCTATGAAATCCGGAGAGACAGTAGATCTGTTAAGCCTTTTTATCGGTAATGTTCAGGGTACTATCGGTGAAACTTCAGCTCTGGCCATTCTGATCGGTGCTGCGATCCTTCTGATCCGAGGGATCATTGATTTCAGGATCCCGGTTGCCTATATCCTTACCTTCAGCGTATTTGCCCTGATTTTCGGAGGACACGGACTGGATTTCTATTATCTTCTGTGCCAGCTCTGCGGCGGCGGACTGATGCTGGGAGCATGGTTTATGGCGACAGATTATGTTACATCTCCTATTACAAGCAAGGGACGGATCGTATACGGCATCTGCTTAGGAATTTTCACAGGTCTTTTCCGTATCTTCGGGGGATCTGCGGAAGGCGTTTCCTATGCGATCATCTTCTGCAACCTGCTGGTTCCGCTTATTGAGCGTTTTACCATGCCGGCAGCCTTCGGAAAAGGAGGTAAGAAAGCATGAAAAATACAATCATAAAAGATACAATCATACTTACCCTGATCACTTTAGTATCCGGCGGTCTTCTGGGGCTGGTTTATCAGGTTACAAAAGAACCTATTGCCCAGCAGGAAGAGATGGCCAAACAGGAAGCATATCAGGCGGTATTTGAAGATGCAGATTCCTTTGAGGTCTGTGTGGAAGCGGGAGATGCAGATATTGCCCAGTACCTTGCAGACAATGGCTTTACAGCCCAGACAGTGAATGAGGTCATGGAGGCAAAAGATGCTTCAGGGGAAACCATCGGCTATGCCTTGAACATGACGACTTCTGAAGGTTATGGCGGAGATATTTCTTTTTCCATGGGCGTACAGCTTGATGGGACTTTAAATGGGATTTCTATCCTGACCATTAATGAGACCGCTGGTCTTGGAATGAATGCTACAGATGAATCCTTTAAGGGGCAGTTCAGCGATAAAAATGTGGAATCCTTTACAGTAACCAAAACAGGGGCTTCCGCAGACAACGAGATCAACGCTATCAGCGGTGCGACCATTACCTCAAATGCCATTACAGGCGGCGTAAACGCCGGTCTGTGTGCCTTTAATTACATAAAGGAGGGAGAATAAAATGAAAGCAAATACACCTGTGGAACGTTTATATAACGGTATCATTAAAGAAAATCCCACCTTTGTACTGGTTTTGGGTATGTGTCCGACTCTGGCTGTAACAACAGCAGCCATAAACGGTATCGGTATGGGCCTTACCACTACAGTAGTCCTGGCTATGTCCAACCTGTTTATTTCACTTTTGAGAAATATTATTCCTGATAAAGTGCGTATGCCTGCTTACATCGTAGTAGTTGCCTCTTTTGTGACAATTGTGCAGCTGCTTTTACAGGGCTTTATCCCCAGCCTTTACGATTCTCTGGGACTTTATATCCCTTTGATCGTAGTAAACTGTATCATTCTGGGAAGAGCGGAAGCTTATGCTTCTCAGAACGGACCTGTATCCTCTATTTTTGACGGTATCGGTATGGGACTGGGATTTACCCTGTCTATTACCATCCTGGCGGCATTTCGTGAGCTGATCGGCGCAGGTACTGTTTTCGGATTCCAGATCATGCCGGCGGCTTATGAGCCTGCGACCATCTTCATCCTGGCTCCCGGCGCTTTCTTCGTTCTGGCTTTCCTAGCTGCAGTCCGGGCAAAGATCATGGAGAAGAAACCAAAAGAAGAACAGAAACCGGTGCACTGTATGGAAGGCGGATGTGCTTCCTGCAGCAATGAAGCCTGCAGCGGAAAATTCTATGACAATACGGTAGTAAAGAAGTAAGGGGGGACGGATAGATGGAAGGTTTAGGAAATTTATTGATCATAGCAGTCAGTGCTGCGGTAGTAAATAATGTAGTATTAAGCCAGTTCTTAGGTCTGTGCCCTTTCTTCGGAGTTTCCAAGAAGATTGAAACAGCAGCAGGCATGGGCGGAGCGGTAATTTTTGTTATTACCCTTTCTTCCTTTGTAACAGGTTTGGTGTACAAGTTCATTCTGGTTCCTTTGGATATGGATTATATGCAGACTATTGTATTTATCCTGGTAATCGCGGCATTGGTACAGTTTGTGGAAATGTTTTTGAAAAAATCCATGCCTTCTCTGTATCAGAGCCTGGGTGTTTATCTGCCTCTGATCACCACAAACTGTGCAGTTTTGGGCGTTGCCCTGAATAATGTGCAGTATGGATACAACCTGCTGGAAGGTGTGGTTTACGGATTTGCCACGGCAACAGGTTTTACGATTTCCATTATTCTGATGGCAGGATTAAGAGAAAAAATGGAGTACAATGATATTCCCAAGTATTTCCAGGGATTTCCTCATGTGCTCCTTACAGCCGGATTGATGGCCATCGCTTTCTTCGGCTTTTCAGGAATCATATAAGGAGGCATAAGATATGGTAACAGGTATTATCATTGCGGCAGTCCTGGTAGGCGGCGTAGGTCTCTTTATTGGACTTTTCCTGGGAATTGCCGGAAAGAAATTTGCAGTAGAAGTAGATGAAAAAGAAATACTGGTAAGGGGAGCTCTTCCCGGTAATAACTGCGGCGGATGCGGCTATCCAGGCTGTGACGGCCTTGCGGCGGCCATCGCCAAAGGAGAGGCTCCTATAAATGCATGTCCCGTAGGCGGTGCTGCAGCAGCAGCCAAGATCGGAGAGATCATGGGACAGGAGGCAGGCGAAAGCGTTCGGATGACAGCTTTTGTTAAATGTGCAGGTGACTGCGAGAAGGC
>DWUX01000163.1 GCA_019120545.1 Candidatus Blautia stercoripullorum
AGTTGCAATAGGATCCCCTGCCTTTACTTTCTGTCCCTGCTGTACATGGGATTGGAACCCTTTTCCATTTAACTCAACTGTATCAAGTCCGATATGGATCAGGATTTCTACGCCAGATTCTGTTCTGATCCCATACGCATGGCCTGTGGGAAATGCAGATTCTACTGTTCCGGTCACAGGTGCCGTAAATTCCCCGTCAGACGGTGTAACTGCTATCCCATCTCCCAGAATCTTTTCTGAGAACATACCATCCTGGAGCGACTCAAGTGCCGCAGTCTTTCCATTTACCGGCGAATAGATACAGCCTGCTTCCTCATGGATGCTGATTCTTCTTTCCTCTTTACTTTCTTCTTTTTTTCTTAATTTACTGAACAGTCCCATTTACTCTTCCTCCATTTTTAATCCAGATCTTCGCCGTTAGATGCGATTACTTTTTTATACCATAAAAAGCTGTCTTTTTTCGTTCTCTTTAATGTTCCGCCGTTTTCGTCATCTTTATCTACATAGATAAAACCATAGCGTTTCCGCATTTCTCCGGTTCCGGCAGACACAATGTCAATCGGGCCCCAAGAAGTGTATCCCATTACATCAACTCCATCCAGTTCCACAGCATCCTTCATAGCCTGGATATGAGACCGGAAAAAATCAATGCGATAATCGTCATGCACTACTCCATCTTCTCCTACTTCATCCGCTGCACCGATCCCGTTTTCTACGATCATTAGCGGAAGCTGATACCGGTCGTAAAGATTATGAAGAGTGATCCGAAATCCTAATGGATCGATGGCGATTCCCCATTCTGTAGCCTTCAGATAGGGATTGATTGCACCGAGAAGAAGGGGATCACTTCCTTTCTCCGGAGTAGCTGAAGTGATCATACTGCGATAATAACTCAGGGAAATAAAATCAACGGTTCCTTCCTTAAGTATCTCCTCGTCTCCATCCTCCATGTGGATGTGAATCCCATTTCTTTCCATAAATTTCAACTGATAGGACGGATAGTATCCTCTGCACTGGACATCTGTAAAAAAGTACTGTCTGCCCGCCTGTTCCCAGGCTTTCTGGATATCCAGGGGATTACAGGTTGCAGGATAAACCGTACAGCGGGAAGCTGCCAGCATACATCCGATCCTGAAATCAGGATTGATCTCACGACCCAGTTTTACTGCCATTGCACTTGCAACAAACTGATGATGAGCCGCCTGCATCGTAATATTCATATCATCTGCAGGAATACCAGATGAGAGAAAACCAAAATAGATATTATTGATCTCGTTAAAGGTCAGCCAATATTTTACTTTATTTTTATACCGTTCAAATACTGTTCTGCAGAAACGGATAAAACAGCCGATCGTCCTCCTGTCAGCCCATGCTCCCCATGTATTCGTCAGTGCCAGTGGTACCTCAAAGTGGTGCAGGGTTACCATAGGCTCGATCTTATATTTATGAAGTTCGTCAAACACATCATCATAAAACTTCAGGCCTTCTTCATTAGGTTCTTCCTCCATGCCGGTGGGGTAGATCCGGGGCCAGGAGATAGACATACGGTATGTCTTAAAGCCAAGTTCCGCAAATAAAGCGATATCTTCTTTATAATGATGGTAAAAATCCACTGCCTCATGAGAGGGATAAGTATATCCCTCCAGAACTTTGAATTCTGCTCCCTTGGGCAGGTCTTTTACGGCTACGCCTCTAGTCAGATGTTCACTTCCATCGGGAAGCACATAAGTCACCCCTCTGGCCTGATCTTTTGATCCCTTTGTCATCACATCTGTATTAGCAGGTCCTCTCCCGCCTTCCTGCCATCCGCCTTCATACTGGTTTGCCGCCGTTGCGCCTCCCCATAAAAAATCCTTTCTGAATCCCATAACAACCTCCTGCTATTAATCTGTTATCACTTTTCCAATAGATTCCATGATCATTCCTCTTCTTTAAATCCGATCAGCCATGTAAATACAAATCCCAGGACAAATGCCAGTGCTGCGCAGCCGCAGGCCATATAAAAATTGGTCATCGAATCTCCTCCAATGGTAAAACTCAGTGTAAATAAATTGAAAGATCCCATGGAGTACGCATGTACACCCAGAAGTCCTACCACTGCCCCGGATACACCGGCAGCGGCACATGCAGCCGCAAGCGGCCTTTTCAGCGGGATCAGCACCCCGTACAGCGCCGGTTCTGTTGCCGCAAGCAAAGCTGTAATAGATGCGGAAATGCCTACTGATTTATTTGATACTTTCTTTGCTTTTATTCCCACCGCAAGAGCTGCACCGGCCATTGCAAAGTTTGCGGCAAGAGCACGGCAAAGTACAAAGGTCTGTCCTCCGGTAGTCAGCTCATTCACAAGGATTGGCGTAAACAGAGAATGCATTCCGAATATAACTGTAATAGGATGAAACGCCGCAAGCACTGCCATAGACAGCGGTCCCACATTCATGAGGGCAACACAGGCATCTACAAGCAATGTTCCGATAAAGGCTCCGATAGGGCCGAATACAAATAACACCAGCGGAAGCATAATAATTGCACTGAGCAGCGGTTTAAACATATAAACTAAATTTTTATGGAGATGAGTGGTCAGAAATCTGTCAATAAGAGCTAATACAGGAACCATCAGAAGGACCGGTACGATCGCTCCTGAATAATTTACTGTAGGTATGGAAATACCGAACATGGCCATTTCTTCCGCATTACTGAACAAAACAATCGTTGCTGTTGTAACAAATGCAGCCACATATCCGTCTGTCTTCAGATATCTTGCTGCTGAAAATGCAAGCCAGACAGGCAGGTAATTAAATGCAAGCTGGGCAAACGTATTCCATGCAACATAAGTATTCCCTTCCCGGTCAAGGCCGAAAAACTGTACGGCAATTGCCAGTATGGCATTGATCAGACCTGCTGCTACGATCACTGTAATAGTAGGAGCAATACTTGCAGATACATAGCTCATTACCGTCTGAAGGACATTTTTCTTCTCTTTTGCCTCCTTTTTTTCTTCCTGGGCAGGCGCCTTCTCCTCCCCCGGCTTATCTTGTTCTACATTGGGCAGAAATGGAGGAAGCTCATTAAATACCCTTTCCACATCGCCTCCGATCACAAGCTGATACTGACCTCCACGGTCAACGATCCCCATTATTTCTTTGATCTCTCTAAGTCCCGCTTCATCAACCTTACTTTTATCCTTCAGTACAAAACGCAGTCTGGTAATACAATGTGTATACAATGTTACATTCTCACTGCCTCCGATTTTTTCCACAATGGTCTGAGCCAGTTCCTTATAGTTCATCTTTTATTCCTCTTTTCCTTCTTAATTTATTATCGCATCACCTGCTGCCGGAACCGTACGCTTTCCGGCACGCCGGATGTTATAACCATCAAAAAAGGACCTGACGACAAAAGGCTTTTGCCCTTCATAGTCAGATCCTGCCTCCTTTGCGGGAGTAACATTCTGTTTATCTATGGATTTTATTCTGGTTTTAATATAATCTGTATATGTACTGTCAGATAGGTGATCTCTTCATCATCAATCCGACAGCTCATTTTCTTTTCAGCAAACTCTTTCACCTTTTCAGCGATTTCATATGCTTTTGGATATTCCTTTATGACCATTTCATAAAGAGGATTTTTTAAGTTTGTCTGCTGTTTCTTATATAACCGCTGCACAAAAAACTTCACATGGGTAACAAGTCTCTGATAATTCAGGTTTTCCTCATCCGGTTCTGTCTCTGTCTGATAACAGATGATCTGCAGGATATCATCCACTAAATGGATCATTTCCATACTTTCATGGATGGAATCCCCATCATTTTCTGCATTTACAATATGGAGCGCAATGGAAGCCGCCTCATCATCATTCAGCTTTATTTCCAATTCATCTTCCAGAAACTCTACAACCTTTTTCCCCAGTCTGTATTCATTCTGATAATACCTGCTGATCTCCCATCTCATGGTATTTCTCGGCATCATTCCCTTTTCGGCTTTTTCCTTAATAAAGGAAATATGATCCATCAACGTTATATAAATAGAATTACTAAGCTTACTTTTCAGATTTCCTTCTATATAGTCTATGATATCACAGGACAGATCAAAATATTTCTGCGGAATCTCCTCAATCAGCTGCTGCAAAAGTGTTTTTTCTTTCTGAAAAAATACCCTTTCAATCCTGTCCTTCGGGATAGTCTCTTCCTTTTTAATATCAAATGCGATCCCGTTCCCAAATATTACATATTCCCGGTCCTGATCATCAGACGCGATCACAGCATTATTATTTAAGCGCTTTTTCAGCCGCACCGGTATCCCCCTCTTTCCCCACATAATATAACGGATCATTCCGTATAGATATAAAATATAAAAGACCAAAATCAAAAAGAATGTAGGAAAACATTCCTTTCAATTCCGGTCTTGCCTTTCGTCACACCCATCATTGATCTCATCATCTTCATTTGTTGATAATATCATAACACATGGAGATCGGGAAGTATAATGCCTGTTAGTAATCATTTATGATACGTTTTCGCTATTAAAGGATAACTTTAGATCCCGATACAGCCATACAGCTCTGATTTCATAAATAGGCATCTCCCCATTTGGCGATTTCATAATAGATGTGCAGCATAGCTTTACCGGCCTCTGTCAGGGAATACTCAACCCGGAGCGGCACCTCGTTGTATTGTTTTCTCTGTACGATTCCCCTTTCTTCCAAAACTTTTAAAGTGCCGGAAAGCATTGTATTGGTTATCCCGTCTAATTTCTTTTTCAGCTGACCAAACCGCAGCCGGTCTGCTTTTTCTAATTCATAGATCACACGGGATGTCCATTTCCCGGCGAAAAGTTCCAGCGTCTTTGATACGGGACAGTTTTCGGCAGGGGTCTCATTTTTAATATACTCCTGAAATTCTTCAAATGTCATTATACAGTAACCTCCCTGGTACGAAAAATAATACTTGGTACATATAATCTGCGTACTTGTTTTGCATTTTAAAACATGGTATGTTTTTTATACCACGAAAAAATATATCTTGTCAATTAAAGGAGGTTCTTATTATGGAATTACAAAACGCAATTTCTTCAAGAAGAGCAATACGCTCATACAAAAATACGCCTGTAGAGGCAAAAGAGCTTACCCTTTCTATCCACGTAGACAGGGTATAAGGAGGTGCAGGAATAATGGTATTAGTAACCGGAGCCGGCGGACAGGTAGGAAGATCTCTCATACAGGCGTTATCCGCCAAAGGGATTTCTGTACGGGCCTGGATCCACCGGGAAGAACAGAAAGAATCTGTATTATCCGCAGGAGCTTCTGAAATATACATCGGAGATTTAGCTTTAAAGGAAAATGCTGCCAAAGCCATGAAAGGAACAGATACCGTCTTCTTTATCTGTAATACAGCTAACCCCCGGGAAGACGAGATTGGCGCCCATTTGATCAGGACAGCTAAAGAGCTTGGAAATATTACTTTCATCTACCATTCTGTTTTACATTCACTGCTGTCTGATATGCCTCATCATGACCGGAAGAGAAAAGTCGAAAAAACACTGATAGATTCGGGAATCCCATATGTGATCCTGCAGCCCGGGGTATTTATGCAGATGTTGCTGCCCTCGATCCGCTCTGTAAAAAACGGCGGTCCATTTGTTCAGAAATTCTATGCATCTCGCCAGACAAAAATGAGTTTTGTGGACATGAAAGACTATGCAGAGGCAGCTGCCAGGATCATCGCATCCGGAACATTTACCTATGGCACATACGAATTTTGCAGCAATGACCCCTGCTCCCTGACGGATATGGAAAACATTCTTTCCCAGCTCACCGGGCGTACAGTCACAAGTGCTTTTATCAGCGATGAAGATTTTCTGGAAAATTCCCATATGTCACCAGACAGCTACGCCGGTCAGACCCTTCTCACAATGTTCCGCCATTACAATAAAAGCAGTTTCTGCGGGAATTCTTTTATGATAACACAGATCCTGGAACGGAATCCGGTCTCGGTCAGAGACTATCTTGCAGAAAACCTTGAAACAGCCAAATCCAGATCATCTATATAAAAGATCATCCCTGACCCCCATAGCGGCTTTTTGTTAATGAAAAATGGTTATGGCATCCGCTTTATACGGGTGCCATAACCATTTTTAATGTTCCTGTATCGTCTGTACGAAAAGGGAAACTGCCTGAGAAAACAGATGATTCTTTTTCCACAGGATCACGCTTCTGGTAACATGGGTAGGAAAGATCTGGCGGAAGCAAAGTTCCGGATCCGCATGTATAGACAGTGCGCCGTCCAGACAGACGGCACAGCCCATACCCGCCTCTACCAGCAATGCGCTGTTGGAAAGAAGATTATAATAAGCGGGAATATTTAAGTGCCGTTCCTCGCACTGCATCCAGTGAAGGATCTGATTTTTGGCATTTTCTCTTCCCGGCATGATCAGGGGATATTTCTTTATATCTTCGATCGTCACGGTCTCTTTTTCGGCAAGTTCATGATCTTTTCTGATAAGAATGCCCCAGGTCTCTTTCTGAGGAAGTCTGACATATTCAAACTTGGAGGTATCAATGGGCTCCATAACAAGCCCCAGGTCCAGCAGCCCATGCTCGATCATCTCTTTGATATTATCCGCCATGCCATTATAAAGATCAAACTGCACAGCCGGGTATCTTTCACGAAATTCTTTCATGCAGACTGCCAGTGTATGGCCTCCTATGGCTTCGGTCGCACCGATCCGGATCGTTCCGCAGATCACATCCTGCCGATCAGTAAAAGTATGTTCCAGCTTATCTGCCAGTTCTACGATAGTTTCTGCCTGTTGTTTAAACAAAAGCCCTTCATCTGTCAGGGTAACCGAACGTTTTCCCCGGATCAGCAGCACAGTGCCCAGCTCATCTTCCAATTCCATCAGCTGACGGCTGAGCGTAGGCTGGGTCACATGAAGAATGTCTGCGGCTCTTGTAATATTGCCCTCGTCCGCTACTGTAAGAAAATATTTCAGTACACGCAGTTCCATCTTATCGCCTCCTGCTCATTATCCTATTTTCCTGCTTATTACCTGAATTATATCATTCCGTCCGCAAAGGAGCAATTTACAATATTCTTTCAGGTTCTTTTTGCAGACTTTTTTCCCTTTTTGTCTACGTTGCAGCAAAAGAAGGCAGCTTCAGGGCCTATCCGTCACTGTCATTTTACTTATTACAATGGTGTTCCATAAGATAGAATTCATATATTTGAATTCTCGTATTCTTAAAGTTCGTTGATAGTTTCTGTCACTGAGATCGTCCGTATCCGTTTGGCTGGGGAATAAGCCGCCAGCACCGCTGCAGCAATGACAAACAACACAATGATTGCCAACGCTCCGATTGGCAGACTCCAAACTGCGTATGGGAAGCGGTTTGTGATAAGGAAATCATACAACATTTTGCTGAGCGGCAGGCCGAGCATACAGCCGATAACACAGCCAAAGAAGGCATAGGTAAAAGCTTCTGCCAGAATCATTTTTGAAATCTGATGCCCATCCAGTCCAACAGCCCGCATAGCGCCATACTGTTTGATCCGGGCTGATACGCTCATAGAGATACTGTTGACAATATTCAGCACTGTAACCAGTGTGATAATCCCCAGAAAAGCATAGACACAGGCAACAAAAGCGAAATAAGTGCCAGATGTGCGTTGATCCCGCTTATCATTCATAGTATAACCCTTTTCCTCTACAATCTGACGGATTGCGGCAACATCCTCGTCTGTGGCATTGGAAGTTGTTTGAACCATAATAAGCGAATAGTCTGTAATACCGGTCAACCGGGTAAATGTCTCTCCCGATGTAATCAACGTGATCTTCCCGTTCGTAAGGCCATCCCCGCTAAATGGATCATATTTTAACAGACCGGCAATTGTAATCTGCTCGTTTCCAACAAGAATGGTATCGCCCACCTTCCAGGGACTGTTCCGATCCCATGTTGCAAGGACATAGCTGCTGTCGCCATAAACTTTGGACAAATCGCCGCCCCGGCGAAGTGTTCCATCTTTTTGGAGAGCTTTCAGGTCAAAATCATCAAAGGATACAAGATCCACAGTGCCGGAAAGAGTCATATCACCCTCCAGCCCGGCAGCCACGTCAAAGCTGCTCCTGCGTCCATAGACCTGTTTGACGCCTTCCATATTTATAAGCGTCTGCACCAGATCGCTGTCGATAGAATCATTCCCGTCACTGCTTGAAATGTCAATATCAGAAGCGGCCGCCGATTGAGGCATCAGATAATCCACAAAATCGATCAGAACAGAAAAACTCAAAAACAAAACAATGCTCAGAGCAAAGGAGCCTGTCATCAAAAATAAATTTTTCTTGGCAGCTATCCCATGATGAATCCCCAGTGCCGTTTCAATTTTGAAAAAACCTGGGCGGACACAATGACGGCTCATTTTATCCGACTCAAGATTTCCCGAAACAGCTACAACAGGTGATACCCCGGCTGCCCGCTTAGCCGGGATTCCTGCAGCCAACAGGACAGTAATCACGCCTACCAAAATGCCACTGATAATTCCAATACTGCTGATGCCGAACAACGGAATGTTCACGAACTCTTCCCCGACAAGGAATTTTAAAGCAGCACATAATGCCCACGATGCCAAAACACCTAGAACAAGACCAATAGGAACGGCGACCTTGCACCAGTTCAAAGCTTCCAGACGCACAAAACGGATAATCTGCTGTTTACTCATATCGATACAGCGCATCATACCAAAAAACTGGGTGCGCTGAGCAACACTGCTGTTCATACTACTGGAAATCATCAGCACTCCGGCAATAAGGACCAACAGAAACATCACCCCAGCCGTCATTAGCAGAGTCTGTCCTATTGTGGTGTTTAGCAAACTGCTAAGGAGAGAAAAATCGCCATGTTTTTCTGCGAGACGGGACTGTTCCATTCTTACACCCATTTCCGCCATACTGAAGATAGCTGTAACCATGAATACAGCGAAAATGATGCAAAGCAGCGTCATACGGTTTTTCCGCCGGTGAACCTTGGCAGAGATTGGAATCAGACTTAAATAGCTCCTCATTTTCCGGGCATGAATCGCGGTTTTACCGATTCCATATATTTTTGAAACCTTTTTATCTTCTAATAAATTCATTTGATCATACACCTCTTTCCGATTTGATATAGAAAGAGTAACACATCAATCCTACAATCAAATGACTTCCAGCCTACAATTTTGTAGGAATTAAGAAATTCAT